>PBTW01000095.1 GCA_002729315.1 Gammaproteobacteria bacterium | reverse complement strand
TCATGGAGTCACATCATCGAGCACCATCAAAAGTTTTTTAGACATTTCCTCTTATGGCGCTTAGCCTCTTAGGTTCAATTGTCTATCTGAGTCGGTTGGCGAGTTGCGAAAAAATTTAATGCTCGTGATAATTCTGGGTTACGCACATCGCTTAGCAAGAGAATCATCTAAACGATACCGCAATTTCAGAAGTGTTTGGTGAAGCGAAAATAACGGGACTCAATCAATATGAAAATGGTTTGGGTGTCAGCTCGGGATTAACTAGAGTCTAACTTTGATACCACCATTAACAATAAATCCATCCAGGGGCGCAAAAATATCTGAGAATACGGGGTTTAATACTGAACCCTTATAAATCGCTCCGAAACGTGTTTGACGAGTATCTGACAAATTCTCAAAGTTCAGAAATATTGATAAACGATCGCTAATTATTTTTTCGGTCATCAGTCCAAAAATCCAGTAATCTCTTGCTGAGCTGCCATCAGTCAATTTTTGCCTGCCGTAGTAATATGCCTCAAGCCCAACCCTCAAATCGTCCTCGCGCTCGTAGACAAAGACATTATTAACCCGATCTTTTGGCATCAAAGGAGCCACTTCGATGTTGCCTGCACTGTGTGTTTCTACATTCGCATGTGTATAACCAAAAAAATACTTGAAATCATTCCATCTCCAAACGGCACTCAACTCGGCACCTTTGGTATCCAGAAAATCATCTGGTTGCCTATAAGCGTAGTGAGAATCGCCCAGTTCTAGCAGGCTCAAAGGGTTGTCCACCTGCGTATAGAAGAACAAAAGATTAAGGTTTAGGGCAGCGTCTTTAGCCAGATCGAAACTATGGCTAAGGTCTACGTTCAGACCGAAAGACTCTTCAGCGACTAATTTGCCCGCCTCAAAAGGCGATATGCCACGATACTGAATAGCCTCGGCCTCCTCGCCAAATGGATTCGGCTCCTTGTACCCCAGCCCTCCCCCGATTCGCAAAGATGTTTTCTCAGTTGGTGAATATAACAGTGAAGCGCGTGGCAAAATAAAACTTCCATATTCGGAGGATGAGTCAAAACGCAGGCCACTCTCAATGTACCAGTGGTCATTGAAAAAAAAAGTCCCTTGTGCGAAAACGCCTGCAGTTTGAGAATTAAAATCTAATGCAAGAGGTACTGATACTAACTTTTGCTCAAAGTTTTCTGTCCATAAATTAACGCCAACTACCCAATCGAGTCTAGGAGTGGCTCCAACGATGTGGGCTTCTGAAAAACTTGAAATTTGTTCCCCGCTAAAAGAGTAGTCCATCAAATTTATATCTTGCTGATAGGAGTTAATACTGTTTCGGAAAACAAACTCTTTGCCTGACTCTAGCTGAGAGATATACTCGGTCTGTGTTGACAGTCTATCTGTCTCAATTTGCTCAAAGTATGCGGGATGGCGTCGGTGACCACTAATATAGTCCATGTCCCCACCAATTCGATTTTCCTTAACCAAATTAAATCCAAAGCTAAATTCCCCGTTTGGGTTTTCAAAAAAGATATTCGGACTAAAGCTTAAACGTTCGAATTCCGGGATCGCGCTGAATCCATTTTCAGCCGGATCGTATGCAGAATTTTGATTGTAAGAGCCAAAAATCCTCGTTCCCCAATTACTCCGACGAGATGAATAATAGCCGCTTGCATCAGCTCCACCAGCAGAGGTCATGTTGAAAAGCATCGATTTCTCTTGCTGAGGTCCTGGTTTTTTTGTCACCAGATTAATTAATCCAGCAATCGCACCACCTCCATATAAAGTGGAGTTTGCCCCCTTTATTACCTCTACCTGCTGTAAATCTAGTGGGGAAATTTGAAGCAAGCTCAATCCCGAAGAAAGGCCTCCATACATGGGCATTCCATCGCGCAAAAGTTGCGTGTATTTGCCACTCAGGCCTTGGATCCGAACACTTGAATTAAAACTTGTCGCTGATGTTTGCTGAATATGAATGCCTGTAGTTTCATTTAATAGCATTCGTATGTCGCCCGGCTTCATATTAGCCTTTTCATTTAATTCTTCTTGATCTAGCACTTCAACAAGAGTGGGTTGTTGCCCGAAACTCCGTCGGTTTCGAGTCGCGGTAACGATAATTTCTTCTAGCTCGACTAGCGCCTCTTCTGTTTCGAGGTTTGCTCTCAGAGTTGGTGCTTCTGCAATCAACTTTATGTAAACCAATAGGAAGGTAAGTTTGCGAAACACTGTCATCGGCACTAATCAGTCGCATGCAAGGGTGGCACACTAATTTGAAGAGGTGATGTCTCAGTGATATGCGACTCTAGTTCACATGCAATAATGGTGGGATCAGCGAGCGGTAGATGAAGTTCGCAGAATGGTATCAGACTCGTCGACTTATCGTCGGGTATTGCTTGCCAGATAGAACAAAACATGTCGTAGAAATCAGGGCCATTAAAATGAAGAGCTAGCACGTCTGGGGCGCTGCAGATAACTGAGCTCGAAGCTGTCAACAGGCGTTCGCTGACCGTATTTCCACCGCAGACCGACACAGTGCCGGTTGGTATGTCATTTTGTGCCGGCCGCCCATATCAACTGAAACTAAGCCCAGCAAGGTGATTCGCTTATTGGAGTTCTAGCAGCAGCAGCTAGACTTGCAACATTCACACGATTTTTCCTGGCAGCAGGCTTTGGTAACGCAATCGCAAGTGCATTCTTTAGTCATCGTGGCATCCTCTCTTACAGTCGCGATTTTCAATCAGATCGGCCAACTCCCTCAGCTGACTTGCGACTTCTTCGCGGTTCAATCGGTAAGTTTTCTCGCGGCCCACTTTTTCAAACGTAACTATGCCGCGTTCGGCAAGAGTTTTGAGATGCCGCGAAACAACTGACGCGTCGACGCTGCAGCAATCACACAGGCACATTGCGTTTTGCGATGACTCGCATTGACACAAATTGTATACAAGCGAAAGACGATTGAATTCGCCAAGAGCCTTTAAAAAATCTGCTGTTTTTTGAGTTTCGACTGCATCCATAAATTGCATACTTGCACATTTATGCAATTATTTCAACATTAAATTGGTGGACCCGCGCCAAAAAACGACCGCCTCCGTGAAATCTTGAAATTTGCATCGCCACACGGACTTAGTTTGAATCAACAGAGAGAACTAGTACGCGATCCCTGATTCAGAGATTTAGGAAAATTGAGCGTGGTGCTGAGCAAGCTCAAACCACTTAAATGCAATACGTGAAGAAACGAATGTGCTCTTTAGAGAATCTGTACGAGTCTTAGGCGAACATCTCACCTAGTTAGCGATATGATGTCGGCGTTAAAACATGTCTTAAAGAGTTAAAAAGATAGCATAATCCCAAGTTGGTGGAGGCGGGGGGACTTGAACCCCCGTCCGTCAGTTCGCGGCCTGCTGCTCTACATGCTTAGCGTCGTCTATTGAGTTAGCCCACGTCTACCCGACGGGCAGGGCGAGTAGGGCGAGTCTGGAAAAATTTTAACGCTATTGCCCCAGACGGCCTTCGCGCGATCCTGTTCTATATGACGATTGCAAAACACTGGTTTACAGGCATCCCTGAGGCAATCGCTAGCGGCTATATTAAGCTGCTAGAGCGTATCTATCGTCGTTGGCAACTGTAAAGTTGCAGCGATTGATTTACGAGAGTCACTACCCTCTCGACATGCACCCCAGGTGTTGATACCGGCGTCGAATCCGAATCGCCCCCAAGACTCGTCATGGTATCACATAATGGGACAACTGAGCAGCTGGCGTAAGCTATTGACGTTTTATGGTTAGGCTTGCTGCCAACCTGCACAATCTCTCTCGATGTCAGAAGAAATCTCCTCTAGCAAAGTTTCGCGCATCCTCAATTTACTGCTGGTATGTGCCGCTGCGTCCAACTTAAGTGCGTCTTGGGCGCGTTGTCTCGCTATGCCAACTAGTTCGCTTGGCTGGACAAGCTCGTCAATAATTCCGGCTTGTAGTGCTTCTTGTGTGGAAAAGTAGTACGCAAAGTTTACTGCCTTGTTCAACTGCTGAGGCGTTAGGCGTTGGCGCAGCACGCGAATGGCAAAGTGCGGCACTGTCATTCCAATGGCCACCTCGTTGGCTGCGAATTTTGAGCCGCCTTGGACACCGATGCGATAGTCTGTTGCCACCAGAAGGAAAATCCCCATGGCGACAGCGTGACCGCTACAGGCAGTGATAATGGGAAGCGGAAAGCTCAACAGACGTTCGGCGAGGCGCGCGCCGTTGCTCAGCATGGTATACGTCTGTTTCTGGTCACCGGCCTTGAATACGCTCAGATCGAATCCGCCGGAGAACATCTTTTCGCGACCCGTGAGAATCACCGCGCCGCCTTGCCTTTCTGCGTCATCGAGCGCCAAGTTGATTTCTTCTAGCATCTGCACAGACATGACATTTGCCTTGCCGTCATCGAGCGTGATCGTAGAGATACCTTCTTCAAAAGAGTAGGTTGCCAGTTGGTTCTTTGTACTCAAATTAGTTGTCATAGTGTTGGCCTCGGCTGAAGGATGTTTACCGGTTGTTGTGACGTACCAGTCGCTGTTTGTCGATGTTCCACTCTCTCTCTTTCAAGGTAGCACGTTTGTCGTGTGCCTGCTTGCCTTTGGCCAGAGCGATTTGCGCTTTGACAAGGTGGTTCTTCCAGTAAAGTTTTGTACACACGCAGGTGTACCCTTTTTGCTGCGTGGCAGAGAAAAGCCGCGCAAGCTCTTTTCTGTGCAGTAGAAGCTTCTTGGTTCGGGTGGGGTCTGTCACTACATGGGTGCTGGCCGACTCCAATGGCGTAACGTGGCAACCGAGCAGGAATGCCTCACCGTCCTTGATGAGCACGTAGGTGTCTGTCAGCTGGGATTTCTTCGCCCGTAGACTCTTTACTTCCCATCCCTGCAGGGCAACACCCGCTTCGAATGTGTCCTCGATAAAATAGTCGTGACGCGCTTTTTTATTCTGCACGATTATATTGTCAGGGACTTTTGATTTCTTAGTTTTTGTCATCTTGCAAGTATAGCGCGTTCATGTCGTGAGGATGCTAATCTCATTGGGGTCTTATTCACTGTGATTGTCCTTTCCGCTTGGCGATTGATAGAATCGGCCGGGTCCCTAAATCAGTGATTAAGCTAGTTCTTCGGGAATTAAGAGGAATATCAATGGCTCAGGAAAGAGGTCAGTTCAGCTCAAAATTGGGTTTTATCCTGGCTGCTGCAGGCTCTGCTGTGGGGCTAGGCAATCTGGTAGCGTTCCCTGTTATGGCCTCGAAGAATGGCGGCGCAGCTTTTCTGATTATCTATCTGCTTTTTATCGCCTTCATCTGTTATCCAGTGATGTTGGCTGAGATTGCCATGGGCAGGCGCACAACCAGAAATCCGGTCGGCGCGTTTTCCGAATTGTCCGGCGGAGAGTTGCACTGGCGATTCGCTGGCATGTTGGCCATCCTTACGCCGTTCATGATCGCGGTGTTCTACACGGTGATCACCGTCTGGCTGGTGGTTTACATCAAGGAAATTGCGACTGGAAATTTGGCGGCGCTCTCGCAGCCTGGCAATTTCGGAGAGGTGGTTGCCAGGCCGTCGCTGTTCGGATATCTCGTGTTGCTTCTTCTAGCGATGTTCACCATCCTGTTGGGCGGAGTAAAGGGCGGGATTGAGCGGCTGGCCCGCGTGCTGATGCCAACGCTCGCGGTGATGCTAATCGCCTTAGTGGTGTTTGTGCTGACGTTGGAAAATGCGTTCAGCGGCGTCCGGTATTACCTGGTTCCCGATTTCAGCAGGCTCACTCTTGCCACGGTCAATGGCGCGCTCTCGCAGGCGTTTTTCTCTCTATCACTTGGCATGGGCATTCTTATCACCTATGGCTCTTATTTTTCACGGAGTGACAATATTGCTGAGTCGACACGCATGGTCGCGGTTGCCGACACCGCCATTGCCTTTTGCGCCGGGTTATTAATTTTACCGGCTATTTTTGCGTTTGATCCGAATACCAACACCAGTGATCTGTCCACCAGCAGCGTCGGACTGATTTTTGATTTTCTGCCCCAGATTTTTCTTTCAATGCAGGACGCTGTCGGATATGTCGGTGCCAGCATCGTCGCTGTAATCTTTTTCGTTCTGGTTTTCTTCGCTGCGCTCACCTCGATGGTGTCGATCATTGAGATTCCCATCGCCTGCTGGATTGATGAGTTGGGCATGTCCCGGAACAAAGCAGTGTTGTTTCAGGCAGGACTGCTCACCTTTTTCGCTATACCAGCGACCATGTCATTGGGGATTTCTGACTTCTTTACCAACTTCACCAGCTACGGTGGGATGAGCAAGTCCTTCTTCGATCTGGTTTCTGATGTGTTCTATGAAACCATCCTGCCTTTTGTTGGCTTTACCGTTTGCCTGTTTTGCGCTTACCGCTGGAATTTCAGCGGCCTTACGGAGGAGCTGGTCATCGGCGATGACAGCTACGCGGGTTCTTGGTTGGAAAAGTACATTAACTTTTCGTTGGGCACTGTGATTCCTGTCGTACTACTGCTGGTTTTTCTGAGCACCGTTAATCAGATCTACCTGAGTTGATCCGGACCCATGCAGCACATACAGCGCAGCGCTCTGGTTAACCACTCTGCCGAACAGATGTTTGATCTGGTTAATGACATTGAGGCCTATCCCAGATTTATGCCCGGTTGCCGCGGGGCACGGGTTCTTGAGGCGACAGAGGGTGAATTGGTGGGCGAGCTGCAGCTCGGGGCCGCCGGAATTGAACAGCGATTGACTACGCGCAATGCACTTGAGCGTCCCCATAAAATCGCGATGACGCTGATAGAGGGAGATTTCACGGAATTTTCCGCGGCGTGGTGCTTCGAGGCTCTCAGTGAAGAGGCCTCCAAAGTGTCTCTGGAGATGCGCTTTGCCTTCTCCCGCGCATTGCTCAATGCTGCGGCCAGTTCGCTGTTTTCCACTATGGCTAACGCACAGGTCGATGCGGTGGTGAAGCGTGCTGACACGATCTATCGTGAGTAATGGGCGTTTGGCTGAGAAGAAGATTAAACCCATTCAGGTCAAGGCGCCTTATGCTACTGCTGAAGAGAAGCTCATCTTTCCAGTTGAGGCCTTTGAAGAGGCGATAGTCATTGAGGCGCTTAAGTTACCGGGCATCGATGATCATTTCGGTGACAACGAACTAGACCAGCCAGTGATAGGAATATTCTCAAAACCGCTCAGTGGGAAAGTGCTGCCGACGCCGGGGGACTATACCGGGGCCCGAAGATCGGGTGGAAACTTTTGTGCCTTTACTACTGGATCCAGAACCAGACCGTTTCAATCGCTCCGAAAAATAGTTCCTAGGGTTTTTGTCATCGTTGAGAATATATAACTGTCAGTTGAGCTGGGTTATTGAATCCTTGTGTCGATACTGCTGCGACAGCTGCCGTCTCTCGCTTTTGCCATTAACATGCCTTGCCCTCGGTCTTTAAAACTTCTCTAGAAAAATCGGTTGTCGCTTCAGGAATTGACACTCTGCTAGGACTGAAGTGCTGAGAAGCTTAGGTGCGTATCCGAAGCTTTACTTCGGCTCTGGGATGTGAGCATTGATAAGTGGGTGTGGAGATTTAGAGTCACACGTCGTCGACAGTCAAAAAGAGCTGGCTTCAACGATGTGACACCGGGCCTCTTGTTGTTTTGCTAAATGTTATAAGGTAACATTTAGCAGTGTTTAAGTTAGCTCTCCGGAGAGTATTTATGAAAGTGCGTTATTCTAATCGACTGGCTGCTGCAATCGTGGTCGCTATCAATACTCCGCAAATGTCAGTTGCGCAGTCCGCGTCGTCAGGCAATGGTCAACAAGAAATCGAGGAGATAATTGTGTCCGGAGCCTTCAGGACCACGAAAGCTGAGACCGTTTTGCCGATCTCGGTAATCTCCGGTGATGAATACAGACAGAGGGTTACCAATTCGCTGGGCGATACACTCAAAAATGAAGTAGGTGTCAACAGCGCGTCATACGGCACGGGTATGGCCCAACCGATCGTTCGAGGCCAAACAGGCAACCGTGTCGAAGTATTGCAAAATGGGATTGCGCTAACGGACGTTGCCAATCAGAGTCCGGACCATGCAAATTCCCTAGAGCCTCTGTTAGCCGATGGTCTAGAAATAATTCGTGGCCCGTCTACCTTGCTTTACGGAAGCGGCGCAATTGGTGGTGTGGTCAATGTTCTCGATAGTCGCATTCCCGAGCAGTTAGTCGATCAGACCAATTTTCAGTTAGAGCAGAACTACAACTCTGTGAGCGAGGAAGACAAGACTGTGTTTCGGCTGGACTCATCGTTCGGTAATGTTGGAGTGCATCTAGATTACTTTACTCGGGAAAATGGGAATGTCGAGATAGACGGATTCGCAATCGATGAGGAAGCGGTTGAG
>PBTW01000094.1 GCA_002729315.1 Gammaproteobacteria bacterium | reverse complement strand
TCGATACGGTTGTGGCTATGTAGCTCAGCTGGTTAGAGCACAGCATTCATAATGCTGGGGTCGGTGGTTCAAGTCCACCCATAGCTACCAAATGTCGATCCGGTTCATTCCGATTCGAACCGCGGATCTCTCTTAAAGCCCAGTATTGCTGGGCTTTTTCGTATATAGTCACTCCGTTGTACTCCAGCAGGCTCTATCTGAATCCACAATAATTGGGGGTATCTTTGAGGGTATCTTTGAGGGTATCTTTCCAAGATGAAAATAAATACCCCCAGTTGACTTCATGCAAAAGCTAACTGCAACGGCCGTTAAACAGGCTAACCCAAAAGCCAAGCCCTACAAGCTCAGCGAAGGCTGGGGGCTTTACCTTCTCGTCATGCCCGAGGGCAACTGTTTGGCGCCGAAAGACGAGTGCTAAACCTGTGACTGTTTTTGAATATAGTTCAGTACTCATGGCAATAATAATTGGTATGACAGTCAATGAATTACTGCAAAGAATCACGAATGTCCTATCTAGGGAAAATGGCCTTGCTTTATATTGGTACGAAGCCTTCTTTACGATTATATTTCTCATAGCTACGATAGCCTATTTCTTTAGCTATTTCAGCATAGCGGGTAGTGCTGACGTGATTACTGTGACGATGTTCTTAGGACCATTTACGGTCGTCTGTGTTTGGTACATCCTCATATTTTTTTTCCCAGTTCCAAAAAAAGAAGATGGTGCGATAGATATCGAAGCGCACTTCATTTCAAAGGTTCCTAGGTGGGCCGTTTTTACTGGTCTGTTTATGATCGTCACTCCATTTGCAATGCTGACTATGGAAAGCGACATTAGCCTGCTCTCTATAAGCGCTAGTATCCAAAACTATCTTGGGGGGCTGTTGATGGCTTTTTTAGGCGTCTTGACTCCTATTATTGTTTCCCGAATTGGAATCCGAAGATTTAAGTTCTGCATGGTCGCCTTATCTGCACCTTGGAGTCTTATTATTGTTGCCAATAGCTTCTATACCTTGTCTTGAGGAGACCAACGGCTGCAGCGACAGTTTGGCATTGGTAGTGCGAGATGAAGCGACCGTTAAATTTTTACCGTAGTTTTGGCTTCCTCCCTCGCGTTCGAGGGGTTCCCTCGGCAAACAAACCAACCTTAAAACCTAACTCCTCTAATTCCTTCAGTTCAGCCAGCTTGGTACTGCGCTTTGCACATTTCTCTCTGGTTTCTCGACCGTGAACAACCGGACGACGACTGCCTTTAGCACCTCCGCAAATAAAGACTATAAAGCGTCATTCCGAAGGCAGAAGGATATGTATCAGTGGGTAGCAAGAAAAAGGGGTCTTCAGGTGAATAACACCGACTACTTTGTTTACGTTGAGTGTAACATAACGGTGAATCAGGTATTATCGACGTCCACGATCCAACGCAGGTATGGATGAGATTTAACCTTGCGGCCATTCCCTATGTAGGTAATGACAGCTGGGTTGAGTCTGTTTTTGTCGATGTCAGAAAACCTTTGCAGCTTAGTCGTTGCCCCAAGCATTCAGCTCAATGTGAGTTTGGCGCACTCTTTGAACAGACGTCAACCGCGTATTTGAGTGAGAATGATCCACAGAGATCTATTCAGCTCAAACTGGAAATCGGGGATGATTAGCGAACATAATAAAATTATACGAACTCTGAGATACAGACCCTTTGGTCAGAACGCTGGTCGACGAGAACTAGGGTTACTAAAGCATATTTAGGCACTGCTTATGCAGCAGAAGGAAACCAATAAAATCTGATGATACAATGCAATACGTGTTGAAGGAGACTGTACTGATTTATGGCCGGCTGTTTTCGGGAGCAGAATAATGTGCCGTTGCGACGCATTCGTTCTTGTGCGCACGCCAATAAACCGAGTAACTCCTATTTCTCCACGATGCACAGAGAGCATCTCCAAATCGGCGAATTAAATTTCTTTCTTATCAGAGATTCTATCTAATGGTAAAAGCTCTACTAATCTATTCATCAGTCGACGGGCATACAAAAACTATTTGTGAAAAAATAGCGCAGGAACTTAAGGGAGACGCTCACATCGCACCGATAAGTAATATCCCCGAAAATATTGATAGTTTCGAAATAATAGTGATCGGTGCTAGCATAAGATACGGAAAGTATAGAGAAGAAGTCTACAATTTCATTGAAAAGAATAAAGCTTTACTAGAAGCAAAGAAAAACGCTTTTTTCTCTGTGAATGTTGTTGCCAGAAAGGCTGACAAAGATACACCGGAGACAAACCCTTATGTTAGAAAATTCCTTGATAAAGTTTCTTGGAATCCAAAGCTTGTAGACGTTTTTGCCGGACAAATTGATTATCCGAGATATGGTTGTTTTGATAAGTATGCGATCAAAATGATCCTGTGGATTACCGACGGACCCACTGACACATCGAAAAAATATGATTTTACCGACTGGATCAGAGTCAAGTCATTTGCAAACAAGCTAATAAGGACATTGGGAAGATAACTTAAAATTTGATTACTGAAAATTTTTCGAGGTCTCTCCTAGTTCGCAATTTTTACTACGTGATCGAATTTTTAAGTAATTTCGTTACCATTCATATCACGTAGTGCTCATAGAGCAAGTGTAACTTTAATTGCCACAACCCATAGAAACAGGTCTCTCTCTTTCTCGGTCGATAGATTGCGTCTTGATGTTCGTCCCCCGGTATTTTGTAAAATGCGGACGTTTACGGGCTATCGTCGTTGCCGTATCAACCTTTTACCAAAAATTTTAATTCTTAAAGAGTCAAGACATCTTAATCTACCAACAGGAGATTACGGCTTTTGCAAAGCCGCAGTTGGAGTTCCATTCTCTGTTTCGATCGAAAACTAAAAGCAATTGATAAAGTCTTCGTCAAGTGCCCGGAATGGTAGGTTTTCGTATTCCGGGTTCTCTCTATACTCCCACTAATTAGTCACAGAAGAGACCGCCATGAAACGAACCCCCAAAGGTATTTCAAGTGAGAAACTTGAGCCTCGACCCTCAACGATATCAAGACAGATAGTCATATTCTCATAGTAAGAATATTGATCTGGTGCCATGAAAAATTTGCAACCATGAACCTCACCTAAGCAGACGTCACGCGAACCGATAATAAAATCGTCTTTTTTAAAACACATCGGCATGGAGCCATCACAACAGCCGCCACTCTGGTGAAAGATCAGCTCACCATGCGCACACCTCAGCTGCTCAATAATTTTCTTTGCGGCTTCGGTAGCTGATAATCTCTTTTTGTCCACGATAAATCTATACCTCGTTACGAATCCACTGATAAATCAATCATAACGCGAGATACCTTAAAAGAATCCAAGCTTATTTTTGTCAAAGGAGGTGATGATATTTTTCGTATGTCTGTAGTGATTGAGCATCATTTTGTGAGTTTCTCTGCCGATTCCAGATTTTTTGTACCCGCCAAACGAGGCGTGAGATGGATAATCGTGGTAGCAGTTGCACCATATTCGACCAGCTTGTATGCCCCGGGACATTAGTTGCATCTGATGAATATCTCTTGTCCAAACACCTGCTCCTAAACCATACAACGTATCGTTGGCTATCTCTAATGCTTCTGCCTCATCTCCAAAAGTAGTCACACTGACTACAGGCCCGAATATCTCTTCTTGGAAGATGCGCATTTTATTGTGGCCTTTGAATACCGTCGGTTTAATATAGTACCCACTCGGATAGTGTGGGTTATCGTAACTTTCGCCGCCTATCAAAATCTCAGCCCCTTCCTGCTTGCCGACATCAATGTAGTTCAGTATTTTTTGGTATTGATCATTCGAAGCTTGAGCCCCCATCATGGTCGAACCGTCGAGGGGGTCGCCCATTTTTATCGCTTCTACTCGCTCAAGGCAGCGTGAGATGAATTTTTCATAGATGTCCTCCTGAATCAGTGCACGAGATGGACAGGTACACACCTCTCCTTGGTTAAGCGCAAACATGACGAAGCCCTCTATTGCTTTGTCAAGAAAATCGTCATCCTGCGCGGCAACACTGTTGAAAAATATGTTAGGTGACTTGCCTCCTAATTCTAAAGTGACCGGTATAAGATTCTCAGATGCGTACTGCATTATTAATCTTCCCGTGGTGGTTTCTCCAGTGAACGCAATCTTCTTGATTTCGGGATGGGTCGCTAGGGCCTTGCCAGCCTCAGGGCCAAAACCATTCACAACATTGATGACGCCGTCTGGGATTAGATCACTTATGAGCTCCATTAACACAAGGATGCTACTTGGTGTTTGCTCTGCTGGTTTTATAACGACGCAATTTCCTGCTGCTAATGCTGGTGCCAACTTCCAAGCGGCCATTAGAATTGGGAAATTCCAAGGTATGATCTGTCCAACTACGCCCAAAGGCTCAAAGACTTCTTGCGTGACTCTGCTGGCGTCTAGGTCAGATGTCTCGCCAGACTCTGTGCGTATGGCAGATCCAAAATATCGAAAGTGGTCAACAGTCAATGGAATATCAGCTGCCATTGTCTCTCGTATTGCCTTACCGTTTTCCCAAGTTTCATGCAAAGCTAAGTATTCAAGATTCTCCTCGATCCGATCAGCGATCTTTCCAAGTATTATGCTTCTCTCTGTAGCAGACGTTTTGTTCCAAGTTTTAGCGGCTTTCCATGCACTCTGAACTGCTTTTTCCACGTCATCTTCGTTCGATCTTGGTATCTTGCAGATCAATTTTCCGTCTATCGGAGAGGGATTATCAAAATATTCCCCATCTTTTGGGGGAATCCATGATCCACCAATAAAGTTCTCGTATTGGCTTTTAAAATTAAGCTTAACTTTAGACATATGAGACTCCGACCTCAGGATTTTATGTTTGAAGAAGTAACTTAAAAATAGCGGAACTGCATCTGAAAACGTCCGCTTTTACTAAGTGCAATTTATATAAATCACAGAATAATACGTATACGCGCGGTATGGAACCAATCTAAATAAACGGGGGACCCTCGGGGGTGGGGGTAATACACGAGGATGACAAAAATAATTGGGGAGGGGGGGGATAGTATTAAGGGTGAATTCTAGGAAATTTTTAAAATACTGTTTTATAGAAAGTTTCTATAGATATTTTTCAGTAGTGCCCATAGCTTGCCTACATGTCTCCGGCATTTTCCAAGCAAGACCGGGATTCTATTCAAAGCCCAGCATTTCTGGGCTTTTTACTTTACACACCCTCCAGATCACTCCAAGCTATCCACAAGCAAACCACCCTGATTGTCGGTATTTCTGACGTTATCTGTAATATCTCTTTGAAAAGATACCGTCAAAGTTAAAATCTTCCGCTTACCGAGAGGCTAATAACGAAATTATTGCGGACGAGCTTGACCTTTCCCCATCTTATAATCCCAATCCGGTAGCAACCGTCTCACCAGATGGAAATTGGATTGCATACACCAGCACTGAGACTACACTGAGGCACATTTTTGTTTGACCGCATCCAGAGGTTGTAGTAGGTAAATGGCAAGTCTCTGTGGAACCCGGCTCTTAAGCCATCTGGAGTCGCAACTCGCCTGAGATTTTTTACTGGGCCGATGGGAATCGTCAGTTCTCTGTCCCATATAGCGTTGGGGAAGACGGAGTGAATGGGAGACCTAATCTGATCCAATTCGGTGTTCCAAAGCAAATTTTCGCGGGAGCTGGCGTCGCAGGCAGGGCCGCAGACTACTCCGGCACGGGATTATTTTGACCAAGATGACTCCTTCGTATTCCTTTAAGTAAAAGGAGGGGATACTCAGGACAGTGCATCCGCGATAACAGAATTAGTCGTTGTTAGAAATTGGTTTGAATAACTTCAGGCACTTGCCCAACCTGATCAACTGTAAAAGGATTAACGTGAATCGCATCGTTCTACTATTAAATTTCTGTTTTTTATCAGGCTTGTCTTCCTACGCCTTTCCACATCGGGGTCGGGTGAATTCAGTGGGATGTCACAATCAAAAAAGCTACCTGACCTACCACTGTCATCGCGGGCCGCTGGCTGGGCAGACTTTCGCAAGCCGCTTGGAAGCAGAAGAGAAGATTACCTTGGATTGTGAGGGGCGAAGATGGTGATTGCCAAAACCTTAGGCACGAGCTTCTAATCGAACAAAGCTTAGAGGATGTAAGTTTTACTTCATCACACCGCTGCACCTTGAAAACTTGCAGATGGCTCGACCCTTACAGTGGAAATGTACTCGAAGCCGCAAGTGATTTGAATTTTGACCACGTGGTCCCCTTATCTTACGCACATGTGACCGGGGGATATTCATGGCCGACTTCCCTTAAACGAGAATTCGCTCAAGACCGAAGTATACTTCTGCTAGTGACGGATAGCATAAACCGGTCACAAGGCGCCAAAGGTCCAAGTGGCTTCTTACCCGCAGAAAGCTTTCAATGCGAGTACGCAAGGATTTGGAAATCGGTCGCCGAAAAATATAGCCTTGAGCTTCCAGACCGAGACAACACTAAAATCTGAAACATACTGAAGAGATATTGACGCTATTTTAGTGTCACGGTTATTTTTTAAGTTCGAGCTTTCCTAATTGCGGCGTCTTATTCCTTGTTCGCAATTGCTCAGCAATGCACGCTGGCACCAATTAATCTGCGCAGGTAGGAGACGGCTGTAACCGCTCAAGATCGAGACATCAGTAGTTGTCGTCTCACCTTTGCTATAACCTTGTTAAAATTAGCATTTGGACCCGCTTCTCTATCTTATGACACCAGTCGAATGAGGGCTTTCGCTCAAGTTGAATTCTGTAATGTCTTCTCCTTCAAACACCTCGTTTTCAAACCATTGAATAAACTGCGTTGGTCTCGTTGGCTTCCAGAGATTCCAAAGCATTTTCGCCTGATCTAATTTCATAATTCCAGACTTCAACAAATTCATTCTCATCTGTAACTGTATTTTGTCAGCCATTCCAATTTCAATTTTATCGTAAGTATCAAAGATATCGACAAATAATGTATTTATGTACATTCCCGCCTGCCAGCGCTCTGGCCCCTCTAGTTCGGTATTAGCCCAATCACGGCTTAGTAGTTCGCAAAACTTTGGGTCCTGCGCCGTTTTAAAAAATCTGTCATATAGTCTCTGGCTAAGGGAAAAACCAAATTGAGCCCGTGTAATTTCATTTTGCTGATTTACTTGGACTGCCAGATAAAAAATAGATACAAATAGACCAATTGCTCCGATTAGCTCCCCAACAGCGCCTACTGCTTCCCAATTCATAATTTTTTTCCCAACAGAATTATTTACTTGTCGTATCGATCCAGCCTCGAAATTTTTAGATACGTGTCGCGCACTCACCTGAGACTGTGTGTCGAGTCATTATTCAGTCCCAGCTTAATTGTCCCAATCTATTATCATTCTTCCCCTAGTTCCTCCTCCCTCTAACTTCCTATGCGCTTCAGCTGCGTTCTCGGGCGAGACTGTATCAGCGACCCTGAGAGTCAGAATACCTCTTTCCGTTTGTTCACGAAGCAGGTCTAATTTTTCATATTCATGATCGTACGCTGTAACCCATGTCGCCGTAAATTTAATGTTGCGTTGCGGTGCTCCTTTGAAACCTCGAACTGCTGTAAACGAGCCCCCGTCTCTGACTGCATCAATCGCAAGTTCGTTCAATAACGCGCCATCGGCTAATCCATCAACTCCAGCAGGAAATTGCTCCCTGATCTTTTCTGAGAAATTCTCACCTCGAGCAACAATGATATCTGCACCTAACGAGCAAAGAAGTTCTTCATCTGCTTTTGATGAATCCGCTATCACGGTCAAGCTCTCTGCTTTAGCCAACTGGATAAGATAACCGCCATAGGCACCAGGACCTCCTGTAACCGCCAATACATTACCTGGTTTGAGACCAAGTAAATCTAGCGATAACCTCGCGGTCAGACTGTTCATAGGAAGAGTGCAAGCCTCCGCATAAGATGTATTCTTGGGCGCCTTCACTACGGCTCGCTGATCTAAAACAATCTGCTCTCTGTAAGCTCCATGCGTAGATTTTGGTACAACCATAGCAATAACGCTGTCACCAACTTTTACTCCTGTAGTCACCCCCTCACCTACCTGGTCAACAGTTCCAGCTAGGTCCATTCCCGGGATGTACGGTGGTGGATACTTCTTTTGTAGTTCTGCCCTCATTCCATTCCGAACAATTACGTCAGTAGGATTAACCGCCGAAGCTCTATTCCTGATACGTATTTGTCCAGGACCGGCATGAATCTCAGGAACATCAAGCATTTCAAGTGCTTCTGGTCCGCCATGGACCATAATTCCAACAGCTCTCATTTCTTTATTAAGTCCTTGAGTAAAATCTTTTAGATTGAATCCAATGCATTTAGAAAAAGATGGTTAGAACGTGCTCCAGGGAACACATGACATCAAAAATTATGCTGTCCTGGATCTCCAAGTGTTAGCTAGATGTTTGGCGGTGCGCCAGGCGAGAGCTTGGGCCGTAAGAGTCTAATTCCTTGAACCACTTGAACTATTAAAGAAGCGCCAAGGATCCCTAAATTAGGTATTTCATGACAGAATCCCCAGCGGTCAGCGACATTGGTGTCGGTATCATCTCCCATTCTAGTACCACCATATACATGCGTGGTAGCACCCATCGCGTTGCCTAGCCCAAATCGAAGTACATGAGTCGCTCCCGCCGCACGATACCATCCTTCCATTTTATCTTGCGCAAAGGCAGCAATACGCGGTTCATTCTCGCGAAAACGTGCTGTTAAAAGCGTAACGGGCAAGCCGAAACTATCTTTCACACCAGGATCGAGCTCAAGGTAGTTATTTGTGTTGGGGAGCGTAGTTTTTTGTATGTCTGACGTATTACTTCGATCAGCCTTGCGCGGAATGAAGGCTTCCCAATATTCACCCCAGCTAGGCGCCTCGCCAAAAGTGTCCATTTTGGCTGCCCCGATAGGCTTGTGGTCAGTATGCACCCAAAAGTTTGCGCCCCCTATAAAGTCAAGCCCGAAATGAACGAAATTATCAACTGCCCACTCATCGACGACCACCCCTGCAGAAGAAGCTCCGACAGCTACCGCACTTGCTGATCCGGCCCCTTTCAACAGTGTGCGACGCGAAGGGCCAGCTGGAAACGGTTGCGGGGAGTTATTTTTCTTGGAATTTCTCAATCAGTGGTTCCTGTGAGCTTATTTATTCAACATAGCAAGGTATGTGAAAGCTGCACTCTTCACAAGACCCACGGCGTCGCAAATACACACTCTGAACTATATTGTGAGAAGGAATTCCGTTAATTTAAGTCCTTTGACCACGCTATCAAAGCTAAGCAACAGAATAGGCATCTTTCATGGAAAAGTTCGGCATTGGGCAGTCCGTTACTCGAGTCGAAGACCAGCGATTCACCCGCGGAGCAGGCACCTATATCGAGGACGTGTCTCTGGACAATGAAACAGTGGGCGTTTTCGTTCGCTCCCCGCATGCTCACGCGAGCATTGTCGAGATCGATAAGGATTCAGTTACAGACCTTCCTGGCATCCTCGCAGTCTATTCCGGGGAGGATCTGCGCATGGACGGCATAGGTGATATACCCTGCGGCGCCGAAGTCACCAACATTGACGGCACACCTTGTGTTAAGCCGCCGCGCCCTGCCCTAGCAATCGGTCGGGTACGACACCTAGGCGATGCCGTGGCTCTCATTGTTGCCGAGACCAAACAGCAGGCCTTGGATGCTGCCGACCAGCTGTGGATCGAATATGAACCGCTGGACGTCGCAGTTAAGACTGAAAGCAGTCTGAGTGCAGAGGCGCCACAAATATGGGATGAGGCCAAGAACAATCAGTGTTTCCACTGGGAAAGCGGAAAACAGGCTGAAACCCAAGCCGCCTTCGCCGAAGCGGATAGAACCGTCGAACTGAAATTGGTGAACAACCGAGTCATCCCCACCTCCATGGAAACGCGAGGCGCGATAGCCGCTGTCGATCCTGACACTGGCCGTATGGTCCTCCACGTATCCTGTCAGGGGGTTCATCTACTCAGACGACTGCTGGCAGGCACCGTTTTCCGCTGCGAGCCAGAGGACATTCTGGTGAAATGTTATGACGTCGGCGGTGGATTTGGGATGAAAATTTTCCTGTTTCCGGAGTATGTCTGTCTGCTCTATGCCGCACGCAAGCTGAACCGACCGGTGAAGTGGATTGCTGAGCGCAGCGAAGCGTTCACCGCGGACAGCCATGGCCGAGATCACGTCAGCAAGCTGCGGCTTGCGCTCGATTCAGCTGGTAAAATGCTCGGACTTGAAGTCGACACCGTCGCGAACATGGGAGCCTATCTCTCCAATTTCGGGCCGTTCGTGCCGACCGCTGCCGGTGTGTCGATGCTTGTGGGCTGTTACACGATCCCCACAGCCTACGTGCAGGTAAGAGGCGTCTTCACGAATACCGCACCGGTCGATGCCTATCGCGGCGCCGGCAGACCCGAGGCGATTTACGCGATTGAGCGACTGATCGATTTCGCGGCACAGGAAATCGGCCTCAGCCCGGATGAAATGCGCCGCCGCAATCTAATCCCGGCTAATGCCATGCCTTTTGCCACAGCCTTCGGTCTTGAATACGACTCAGGCGAATTTCAGCAACATATGGGGCAAGCGCTGGAAGAATCCGGTTGGCACAGTTTTAAACAGCGACAATCGGAATCAGCTGCCCGAAACAAATTGCGAGGTATTGGCATGGCCTGCTATATCGAGCGCTGTGCGGGTGGCGCTCCTGAGGAAGCACGCCTGGCGGTAGATGGCAAAGGGCATGTCACACTGTATATCGGGACACAAAACAACGGACAAGGCCATGAGACGGCTTTTCGCCAGATCATTCAGGAACGGCTGGGAGTTGATTTCGCCGACATCTCAGTTGTGCAGGGCGATTCCAATCGAATCCAAAGCGGCGGCGGCACCATGGGGTCCCGCTCAGTTCCGGTCGGAGGCGCAGCAGTCAGCGCCGCATCAAAAAAATTGATCGAATCTGCCAGACTCAAGGCTGCAGACCTCTTGGAAGCTTCAGCCGCCGATATCGACTTCGAACACGGACGCTTTCATATTGTCGGAACTGATCGCAGTGCCAGTTTCAAAGAGGTTTGCTTGTCGGTCGCTACAGGCGAAGAGCTGAGTTTTGATGAAGCGGAAACCTTTGCTCCAGGACATGCAACCTATCCCAATGGCACCCATATTTGCGAACTGGAAATCGACCCCGAGACCGGCGTGATAGAGCTGCTCGGCTTCACAGTGGTCGATGATTTCGGGAAAGCCATCGATCCGCTACTGCTTGAAGGGCAGGTCCATGGGGGTATTGGTCAGGGTCTGGGGCAGGCACTGCTGGAGTCATGTGCTTATGATCCCGCGACCGGCCAACTGCTGTCAGCGAGCCTGATGGATTATACCCTGCCCAGAGCGGACAATGTGCCCAATATTCGCTTTCTGCGTCGCGAGGTTCCCTGCACGACAAATCCCCTAGGCATCAAGGGCGCTGGAGAAGCCGGAGCGATCGGCGCTCCACCCGCGATTGTAAACGCCGTGGTCAACGCACTGACGCCGCATGGGGTCAAACATGTCGACATGCCGCTTACTCCGGATGCAGTCTGGCGCCTTTCTGGCGGGTTGCAACCCCAGATCCATGCCGGTGCAAGGCTGTCCGGCTGTCCGGCTCATTGCACTATTTTTATACATTTCTCAGATCAGGCCCCTAAATTTTAGGTCAGTAATGCGCAGACAGATAGCTTTTTCGATCAAGTGCTATTTCCTAAATAAGCATAAATTCATAGACTTAGCGCCATTCCGGGGCAGAAGACCTGTTTTATCTCTCCAACCAGTGAAGATTGGCGTGAAACTTGTACCGGCATACGAATTATGAACCAGAATGTTGCAAAAAGTGCCCCGTTTTTGGTCTTTACTGACCTTGACGGCAGCCTCATGGAGCATGAGAGCTACTCCATGGAAGCGGCAAAGCCGGCTCTGGCGGAGCTGGCAAGACGAGGCGTAACCCCCATTTTTGCCTCCAGCAAAACCGCCGTCGAAATTCTTGAGGCTCAGCGCGCCAGCGGCATTACTGCTCCATTCATCTGCGAGAACGGCGCCGCCGTCTACAACTCATCAGGCCAGTTCCTGACCGCATTCGGTTTGCCTAGGACGAGCTGGCTGCTTGCAGTGCATCAACTCAGAAAGCGGCTGTCACTGAGATTTACCGGTTTCTCAGACTGGCCGGCTGAGAAAATTGCTGAGCAGACAGGTCTGTCGAGGGCAGATGCCGGAAAAGCGCAGAGACGCGAATTCACCGAACCGATTCTGTGGCAGGATACGAAGGTCAATTTCCAGCTTTTTAAGAGCGAAATTCAGAGACTGTCACTTACCACGCTCGAGGGAGGGCGTTTCATCAGCATTCAGAGCCAGTTCGACAAAGGCAAGGCCATGAAATGGTGGCAGGCACGTCAAAGCCAGCCCCGCCCCTTCCTGATTGCGCTTGGTGACAGCCCCAATGACCTGTCCCTGCTTGCCGCCGCTGACGTGGCAGTTGTCATTAAGTCCGGCAAGTCTAATGACCTTGATCCCCAGGGCCCTGCGACGGTGATCCGCACCAGCATCGCCGGCCCGGCTGGCTGGAATGACGGAATCAGACAAATTCTAAACCTGCTCGATTCGCAGCAACTGCTCATTAATTGACGGAGGAATCATGGGTGATTTTCATCAAAATGGAATCGTAACGACCCTGCATAATCTCAGGCAGCGTCCACTGGAAGCCATGGAGGCTGACCTCATCCGGTTCCAGGAAAGCAGGCCCATGGGCTTGGTGCTACCCTCGCTTTTTTCTGAGCTTGAGGGGCCGGCATTGTCGGGTATCGTCGAGGAGCTGTCCAAAGTACCTTACCTGAGCGAAATCGTGATCGGACTGGACCGCGCCAACGAGGATCAGTATCGCTTCGCGATAGATTACTTTTCCAGGCTTCCTCAACACCACAAGATCTTATGGAATGACGGCCCCAGACTTCGTGCTATCGACGCTCAGCTTCAAGGCCTCGGTCTATCTCCGATGGAAGAAGGAAAAGGCAGAAATGTCTGGTATTGTTACGGTTATGTCCTAGCTTCAGGTAGAGCTGACGCGGTAGCCCTCCATGACTGTGACATTTTGACTTATGACCGAAGCTTGCTGGCACGGCTACTGTATCCAGTGGCAAATCCCAACTTTAGCTACGCATTCAATAAAGGTTTTTACTCACGAGTTGCCGGCGATCGAATCTCGGGGCGCGTTGTACGACTTTTCGTGACACCGCTCATACGTACGCTAAAAAAGGTCTACGGTTGCTCGGAATTCCTGGACTATATGGACAGCTTCCGCTATCCCCTCGCCGGCGAATTCAGCATGCGCGCCTATGCGATCAGTGACCTGCGCATTCCGAGCGACTGGGGACTGGAAATTGGGGTGCTATCGGAAATGAAACGAAATTACGCAACTAATCGGCTCTGCCAATCAGATATTGCCGATGTCTATGACCACAAGCACCAAGAACTATCAGTGGAAGATCGAGAAAAAGGTCTGTCAAGAATGAGTATGGACATCGCAAAAGCCCTATTTAGAAAGCTGGCAACTAATGGAGAAGTTTTTACACCCAATACGTTCCGAACGATCAAAGCTACTTACTATCGTATGGCCCTGGATTTTGTGAACACTTATCAACATGACGCGGAAATGAACGGACTGACTTACGATCGTCACGCGGAGGAGGCCTCGATAGAGATGTTTGCGGGTAATATCATGGCAGCGGGCGAACAGTTTCTTGAGCGGCCCATGGAGAAGCCTTTCATTCCGAGCTGGAATAGAGTCATTAGTGCCATTCCTGATATCCTCACGCAGCTGAAAACGGCCGTTGACGAAGACCAGGCGGAATTTACTCCCTGACCAATATGCAAGAGCAGATACAAGCCACCGAACACGATCTTTTGCGGCGGGTTAAAGAGCATCTTGCCGTTATTTATCCCGATCAGGATCTCGATGTGACGAGTGCGGATCTGGTAGCAGCCATCAGCAGGGGTCACGACGTCCAGCGCCCGGTCCCACACAAAAGCCACTGGGATCAGAGTGACAGCGTTGTAATCACCTACGGCAACACCATCAAAAAGCATAACGAGCTACCGCTTGTCACCCTCCGACGATTTCTGAACACACACCTTAAAGCAACTGTCTCAACGGTGCATATTCTTCC
>PBTW01000093.1 GCA_002729315.1 Gammaproteobacteria bacterium | reverse complement strand
TAAATCGCATTCCGGGACGGAAATTGATCCGCCCAGATAGGCCCTTCAATGACAACCGGCGGCGCTGCCGCAAAGCCCTGCTTAAGGAAAAGAACTGTAAAAATGAATGGCAACAGTCGGAGTAATTTCATTGACGCGTTTCCGTATGAAAGTGAACTGCCAGCACTGCGTTTTACCAAAGACTCGGCAGCATTTGGCTTTTCCTTCTGGCATGTCATATGCTGTTCAGATGCCAGATTCTCAACCTACACCTGTTCCCTCTTTTGCACAATCACTCGTTTGCTTCAGCTCAGTGGTTGCCGTGATAGCCTTCGGCTTATTCACGATGCGGATAGATCTGCACGTGCTTGTGTTCATCTGCCTGATTTGGGTCGGCGCAAATATTCGATATCTAGGGTTGCACTATGCTGAAATACGCACATTGATGGGACAGGCCATTCATCGTGCCTTACCTGCGATCTATATTTTCATACTCATCGGTATGGTCATTTCCAGCTTTATGCACAGCGGTACTATTGCCACTCTGATGCACTATGGCTTGACCTGGCTGACACCGGGCCTCTTTCTTCCAATCGGGATGATTCTCTGCGCACTCATGTCTGTTGCGACCGGCACATCCTGGGGAACTGTAGGGACACTGGGAGTTGTGTTTGTCGGCATGGGTGATACGCTCGACATCCCTCTCCCGATGGTCGTTGGTATGGTGGTCTCAGGGGCAACATTCGGAGATAAGATGTCTCCCATCTCGGACACGACCAATCTGGCAGCAATGAGCGCAGAGACCGGACTGTACCGACACATTTACAGCATGCTGTTTACCACAGTGCCTTCGTTTTTGATTGCGCTCATCCTATTTACTCTGATCGGCACACGGTATGGCAATTCCGAACTTACCGGGACACAAATCGAGATCATTCGAGCAGCACTGAGCGGCGAATATCGTTTGGCACCGCTGATCACCCTACTGCCAATTGTGCTACTTGCCATCCTGAGCATCAGGCGCGTGGCAGCCGAAGTCGCCATGTCCGCCAGCATTCTGCTTGCTGTTATCATCGCGATTTTTTACCAGCAAAGTGAAACGTCGCAGGTCTTGAATGCGCTGTGGGCCAATACCCCTGGCACCACAGGTATTGAAAATCTGGACAATTTGCTGGCCCGCGGCGGCGTCTTAAGCATGGCCTGGACTCTGATCCTGGCCATAATGGCTCTGGCACTGGGTGGTCTCATGCATGGCGCAGGTTTTCTTCGCGTGCTGCTCAGCGGCATCATTGCCCGAGTTCAGCGAGTAGCCTCACTCATCGCCACGACCCTGGTGTCAGGTCTGATTGGAAACATGGCAATGGGAGAGGCTTATATTTCGATTATCCTGAATTGCCAGTTATTTCAGCTGAAATATCAAGAGCGAGGTCTTGACCCGGCTGTCTTGTCGCGAACCGTGGAGGAGGGTTCTACCCTGACTACTGGTTTAATTCCGTGGACGACAGCAGGCGCGTTTTACAGCGCCACCCTCGGAATCAGTGCTCTGGACTATGCGCCATACGCGTTCTTCAATTATCTGAACGCCATTGTTGCTTTCACAATGGCTAGCGCGGGCCTTGGCCTGCTGGCCAATTACAGTACTAAACTTGCTGACCGAGATTAGCCCAATACATATCCCTCGCCGCATCCAATTGCTGATAGACATTAGCTTTCTCGACGGCAACAGCGTAGGGAGAATTATTCAACATGAGACAGTCAGAAAGATTGTGTGAGGCTGAGCCTTCAGCATGCAGACACCGAAATTTAAAGAGTAAAGGGGACAACCAGAATGGGCAAAGCAATTCTCGCGATCGACCAAGGCACGACCAGCAGCCGTGCTTTGGTGTTTGATATCGACGGCAACCAATTAGGTCTTGGACAACACGAGTTAACGCAGCATTTCCCCAATAACGGTTGGGTCGAGCATGATGCAGATGAAATCTGGTCCACTACACTGGCAAGCTGTCAGGCTGCGATGATTGCTGCAAATATACAGACCGCAGATATCCTGTGCATCGGCATCACCAATCAGCGGGAAAGCACCGTCATTTGGGACAGATCAACGGGAAACCCGATCCATATGGCTATTGTCTGGCAGGATCGACGCACCAGCGACTACTGCGCCGCACTCAAGCGCCAGCAGGACACGATTTCTGACATTCAGGACAAAACCGGACTGTTACTGGACCCATATTTCTCAGCAACCAAGATACGCTGGATTCTGGACAACGTTCCCGATGCGAGAGCGCGCGCTAACCGTGGCGAACTTGCTTTTGGCACTATCGACAGCTGGTTACTGTGGAAACTTACTGGAGGGAAAAGCCACTTCACCGACGCCACCAACGCATCTCGGACCATGCTTTTTAATATTCGATCGCAGTGCTGGGATGAAGACCTGCTTACGCTGTTCGAAGTACCCGCCTCGGTGTTGCCGGAGGTTAAGGACTGTTCTGCGGCGTTCGGCACTACAGAGTCCTCTCACTTCGGTGCGCCAATCCCCATCACCGGGATGATCGGCGATCAACAAAGCGCAGCTTTCGGACAGGGCTGTTTCCAGCAAGGCATGGCAAAGAGCACCTACGGCACCGGCAGCTTCCTGTTGCTGAATACCGGGACAGACGTGCTCAACTCCCAAAATCAACTGCTGAGCACCGTTGCCTATCGCCTTAATGGAGAGCCAACCTACGCCATTGAGGGCAGTATATTTATGGCGGGAGCTACGATGCAGTGGATTCGGGATGGCCTCAAACTTATTGAAGACGCCGCCGACTCAGAGGCACTCGCCGAACAAAGCCGGAACGATCTTTCGGTTTATTTGATACCTGCATTTACAGGTCTTGGCGCCCCTTACTGGGATCCTGATGCCAGAGGAGCACTGTTAGGCATGACGCGCGATACGGGCATCAAAGAAGTAGTCACCGCAGCGTTGATGTCTGTGTGCTATCAGACGAAAGATTTGGTTGAGGCAATCGCAGCGGATGGCGCGCAACTCTCAACGCTGCGCGTAGACGGCGGTATGGTTAAAAATAACTACTTGCTACAGAAACTGGCAGATGTGCTCGATGCCGAAGTACACCGCCCGGCTATCACTGAAACCACCGCTCTTGGCGCAGCTTACATGGCAGGACTTCACCAGGGCGTGTTCGATTCGCTGGACGCAATAGCGGCGAAATGGCGGCTCGAACGCGCTTTCACCCCGCAAAGGGATGAAGACTGGCGCAGCCGTCAGTACGCGGGTTGGCAGGATGGTGTTGCACGCATTCGCAGCCAGCGCTAAACGTCATGGAATTGCATCTGATACGACATGGGCAAACCAACTGGAACGAAGAGCGCAGAGCGCAAGGACAAAGCGATTCCGTGCTGACCGAGCTTGGCATCAAGCAGGCTAAAGCGCTGGGGATTCGCATAAGCGCAGTGCCATTTGACGCGCTCTACTGCAGCAGCAGTAAGCGAACTAGGCAAACGGTAGCCCATGCCTTTCCTGCCTGGAAGAAGCCTGTCACTTATCTCGATTCCCTGCGGGAGATTAAGATGGGTAAGTGGGAAGGCAGGCTGTATGCTGAGTTGGAGTCAGAATCTCCGGAATCCTTTAAGCATTTTTGGCACGAGCCCCACAAATTCGATGTGCCCGGCGCCGAGACTTTCTTCCAGCTGCAAAGCCGAGCTTTGGCGGCAATCAGAGACATCTATAGTCAGCACGCGGGTCAGCTCATCGCGCTGGTCAGCCACGGCGCTCTGATCAAGACGGTGCTTGCACACATTGAAGGACGGCATATGGCGCAGCTCTGGACCCCACCCCAAATGCACAATTGTGCGCACAGCATCGTCTGCGTTGGTGCTGACGATGATTATCGGATCCTGCAGTACGCCGATCAACCTTATGATCAGTGAAGAGATCCAATCAAGGGTCCTGCTGGCACTCACAGTAAGCCCAAAACTCCAAACGGTAGAAGCCTGAGCCGGGGGATATGCTGCGCGGTTCAGCACAAGCGACGTGTGATATGCTTAGTCCGTTCGCTGACAAGTAAGGGAAGCGGAAATCTTGAAACGGCGATATCATAATATCTTGATCTTCATAGTGATCAGCACATCAGTCCTGCTGCTGTGCCAGGCGATCGGTCTATGGGTCAACAACACAATTCCTCAGAACACGACGCTGGAGCTGAGTCGGCTCATTCATTTTACGCATCTGAGAAATTTCGGAGGCGTTTTTGGACTGGCGCAAGGTTCCGGATGGCTTTTTGGCTTGATCAGTATCGGCCTCCTGATAGGTGTCTCAGCCTACCTCATCTTCAGTCCAACACTTGAACGGTATGAGTACATCTGCTTTGGATTTGTGGTCGGAGGCGGAGCCAGCAATATTACAGATCGACTGATATACGGCAGCGTCATCGATTTTATTGATATTCAGCAAATTCCATTCTGGCATTATGTGTTCAACACTGCCGACGTCATGATCCACCTCGGTATCTGGCCCCTGCTAATCATCAGTTTTGTGCTAAACAAGAACACCACTAACCGGGCGACAGACGGAAGCTGAGCTTGCAAGAGCTCATGTCTTCTCGTCGCTGCTATTGCAGGACAGGGAGCGGATCCTGCGGTAAAGCAGTTGGGGCTCATGGCTTTGCACTTCTCTTGCATAGGTTTACGATTAGTGGACTGAAGAGCGGCAGCGACACAGAGTCTGAGAACTGCCTGCAGCAAATTTCCAAAAGCCTGACTTTTTAGGTGTTTTCGAGGGCTTACCTGAATTCTGATATAAGGTTTGGTTGCTGTTTGACCGTAGACAAAGCCGAACCCTTCCGGTAAGTTGATGATGAAGAGGTATGGAGCTTCCGGATCGGATCGAAGTGCCTCAACCTGTTGTTTTTGCGAACTTATTAATAAAAGCAACGGAGACCCGAAGCAGTAAAAACTGGATTTTTATATATCTCAGTGAGGCTTAAAATGACAATAAAACGAACTATCCTGCAAAGCATCAATCCGATTGCCACAGCAGCCCTGGTTCTGGCCTGTTCCGCAAGCGTGATGGCCCAGGATTCGGTTGAGTGGTTTACCCTCGGTAATGACTTCGGCCACACCCGATTTTCCCCTGCTGAAGAGATCACCGTCGATAATTTCGAGGACCTGGAAGTGGTCTGGGAATGGGACGGTGCCAGCATGGGCGCAAGCAGCGGTCGTGCAACTCCAAGCTATATCAACGGTATGCTCTACACCGTGGCAGGCCCTCGCCGACACGTGGTAGCCATCGATCCAAAGACGGGAGAAACTATTTGGAGCTACCGACTTCCGAATACCGCACGCTGGGAATACTCAATGCGCGCCGACTATGGAAAGGGCATCGGCTACGATGAAGTGGACGGCCGTGGCATCATTTACATCATCACGCCTGGGTTCTTCCTGGTGGCCTTGGATGCCGTAACCGGCACACCACTTGAAGGCTTCGGCCAGCCTGTTCCTATTGATGGTTTCCCGGAAACCGGTGTGGTTGACTTGCTGGCAGACCTTGGCCACCCGTATGATCCTTACGATGGCGTACCCCTAGAAACCGGTTATATCACCGCATCTTCGCCACCTGTCATCGTGAACGACACTATCATCGTTGGCAACTCCGCTGAGCAGGGCTACCATCAGTCACGCATCGAGAATATTCCCGGAGACATCCTTGCCTATGACAAGACCAGCGGCGAGTTTAGATGGAAATTCAATGTTATCCCACGTCCGGGCGAATACGGCCATGAGACCTGGGAAAACGACGCATGGGAGTGGACGGGTGATGTGTCTTCCTGGGCACCGATTACCGCCGATGTTGAAAATAACCTTGTTTTTGTCCCGACAAACGGTGCAACCATCGACTATTACGGCGGTTTTCGCCCGGGCGACAACCTCTTCGGCACCAGCCTGATCGCACTGGACGCGTCGACCGGCAAGAGAGCCTGGCATTTCCAGATGGTTCACCACGACATCTGGAACTACGACAATCCGATGTCGCCCATTCTGATGGATGTCAATGTGGATGGCAGAGACATTCCAGCGGTTATGCAAGTCACGAAGCAGAGCTTCGTCTATGCGTTCAACAGACTGACGGGTGAGCCACTCTGGCCGATTGAAGAGCGTCCTGTCCCTCAATCTACCGTACCTGGTGAAAAACTGTCGCCAACGCAGCCATTCCCAACCAAGCCCGCGCCATTCGACATACAGGGTATTTCGATTGACGATTTAGTGGATTGGACGCCCGAACTGCGTCAACAAGCCATTATCGCTATGTCTGACTACATGATGGGACCACTGTTCTTGCCTCCCATACAGCGAGGGCATGAGTCCGGTAAGCGAGCTGCCATGTTCTGCCCGGGAGGCGGTGGCGGCGCGAATATTACCGCACCAGCCGTGGCCGATCCGACCACCGGCATGCTGTATGTCTCATCTCGCTCAGCATGCAGTCCAGTACAGCTTGTACCGGGCGAAGAGGCCGACCTGCAGTATGAATTGCCGACCGGCTCCACCTTCGCGCAGTTCGCTAATGGTCCAGGCGCGGGATCGCCACGGCACCCTGCGCAAATCCCGTACTTCAAACCGCCCTATAGCCGCATTACCGCTATCAATATGAATACGGGTGAGCATGAGTGGATGGTGCCGACCGGCAACACACCTGCCCGGGTTCAGCGGGTCATCGATGAGAATAATCTTGACGTTGGCAACACAGGTACCGGAGCACTGGTACCCATGACCGTCACAGCAAATATGCTCATTTACTCTGATACAGAAACTGACGGGACTCCGATGCTGTATGCTGTCAACAAAGCGACCGGGGAAACAGAAGCTGCTATCGAAGTACCTGGCAGAAGCCGCTACGGTATGAGCACTTGGATGCACGATGGGCACCAGTACATCATGCTCCAGACCGGCTCAAAGCTGACCGCTATGGCACTACCTGCTGCCGCGCCGGGCAGCAGCGGCCACTAGGCACGTACTAACCAGAAAAAACCGACCACCTGCTAGGTGGTCGGTTTTTTTGGCTTACTTTTAGGGATTGAGAAACGCTGCAAGACACTAACGTCTCAATCCAGTCGTTCTACATTTCGGCGGTCTGTCTTTAGACTGAGGTCCGCACAATTTCCACAGGCGTACCGTCAAGCCGGCGCCGCGGCCTGCTTACAGCGTACGTTTCTGGATGAGGTCCATAAAAAGCCCACCAGATTTCTCTCGAGATCATCCTGATTGTGAGTCTTCATACCTGAGTTCCAAGCCTGGAGATACCTTCGAGATTACGAATTGCGCTTCCGAAGCCCACCTTGACGTTACGATAAGACCCGTCTAACCAGCCCGGAAAGTTTGCCAGTGGTCATCCCGACACCCAGTAGGACCAGCAAGCAACCCAGCACCGTGAATACAGTGATGCTCTCCGAGAGGAACAGAGAGCCCCACATTAGGCTGAAAAGCGGGATCAGATAGGCGGTCATAATCGTCTGATCAGAACCAATCCTGGCAATAAGTCTGTAGAACATGAGATAAGCCAGTCCCGTACACCCAATGCCCAGTGCCGCGACCGCAGCCCAGGCAGAGATGTCAGGCATCTTATCTGGCAGTGACTGCGTCGAAAATGGCACCAACAGCACAGAGGCAAACAGCAAACTGCCTGTAGTAATTGCCAACCCGGAGACCGCAGTCAGCCTTCTCGAAACGAGATTCAGAGCCATCCCGTAAAGAAAGCAGGCGCTCAACGCCGCGAAAACTGCCAGCAGCCCGCCCTCTGCAAGATCTATCGCATCGGGGTCGAACACCAAGACAATTACTCCGCTGAAACCCACTGCCATGCCAAACAGAGACAATGGAGAGAGCCGCTGGCCAAAGACTGCAAACCCTATAAGGGCAGTAAAAAACGGGACAGTCGCATTCATAATGGACAGCAAACCAGAGCCCATAAAAAGGGCGGCGTATGCAAACAAGCAGAACGGCACAGCCATGTTCATCAGGCTGACCAGGAATATTACACGCCAGTTAGCGGCCAGTTCACCCAACTTACCAAATATGACGCAAATCGGCAGCATGACGATGACTGCAGTTAGCACACGCATTTGTATCAGCAGGAACGGGCCGAATTCAGGCGCTGCTATTCGAAGGAAAAGAAAAGACGAGCCCCAGATCGCAGACATCAGTAGGAGCTCGATATGGTTTCGAGTGGCGGCATCTATCATGGGTTCGGAATAATTCCAGTATTTTTGGAAAGCTAATGAGTCAGCCGACGCTTGTTGCAGTAGCGCAAGGAACTGAGTTTGCCGGTTGACTACTCAAATGTAGACTCGCTCCGCCTCGGCTATTGCCTGACTGACATCGCAACGATGCCCGTGTGCATTCAAGACATCTCCGAGGGCAGAAACACAGAGATTGACGTTTTTACGATTACTGGCGTAACCCATGAGACCAATCCGCCAAACTTTCCCGGCCAGAGCGCCGAGGCCCGCACCGATTTCCAATCCGTACTTAGCCAGCAGCGCGCGCCTAACTGCGGCCTCGTCAATTTGCTGAGGAAATGAGACAGCATTTAATTGTGGCAAGCGGTTGCCCTCTTCCACTACAAAACCCAAACCAAGACACTCAAGGCCTGCCGCCAGCGCAAGATGATTTAACAGGTGGCGTTTCCAGGATTTCTCCAAACCCTCTTCCTCAAGAATCACAAGCGATTCGTGTAGCGCATAAAGCGAGTTTACCGGAGCAGTATGATGATATGACCGTTTAGCATCGGTGCCCCAGTAACCCATGACTAGGTTGGTATCGAGGAACCAGCTCTGGACCCTGTTTTTGCGATTGGTAATTTTCGCCGCGGCGCGTGGCGAGAAACTGACGGGAGATAAGCCGGGGATGCAGGAAAGACATTTTTGCGTACCGGAGTAAATAGCATCTATGCCCCAAGCATCGACTTCGAGGGGGATGCCTGCCAGCGAAGTAACGGCATCAACAATCGCTAGGCAGTCATACTCGCGAGCAAGGGTGCAGAGAACCTCAGCGTCGCTGCGCACTCCGGTAGAGGTTTCACTGTGGACAAAGGCCACTGCCATCGCATCAGGATGTCTCTTTAAAGCATCTTCGAGCTTTTTCGGATCAACAGGCGCACCAAAGTCGTCCGTAACCATGACTGCGGTGCCGCCACAGCGCTCGACGTTTTCTTTCATACGGCCGCCGAAGACTCCGTTTTGACAAACAATCAACTTTTCGCCTGGCTCAACAAGATTGGCAAACACGCATTCCATGCCGGCAGAGCCCGGCGCGGATACCGGAATCGTCAACTGGTTGGTCGTACGGAATGCAAACTGCAGCAAGGTTTTGAGCTCATCCATCATACTGATGAAGGCTGGGTCTAAATGACCAATAGTCGGCCGAGAGAGCGCTTCGAGGATTCGCGGATTCACATCAGATGGGCCAGGGCCCATTAGGGTTCTGGCAGGCGGATGAAAAGAGCTAGTCATAACAAATCCTGATCAATAAAAAACCCGCTTTCCTCTCGGTGTTCATAATACCGTGAGGAAGATCGGGTTTGTTCTACCAGCAAGCACAGTCCGAATTTTTCGCGGCTCAGCGCGGTAAGCCGTACCTATTCTTTTCCAGCAACCGCCACTTCGTCCTCATGGTCGGCGGTATTAAGCTGCGGCCTGTCAACCAACTCGACATAAGCCATCGGCGCTTTGTCGCCCGGACGTTCTCCACATTTGAGAATCCGGATATATCCGCCGGGCCGGCTGGCATAGCGAGGCCCGAGCTCCTCGAACAGCTTACCCACTGTCGCTTTGTTGCGGGTCCTGCTGAATGCCAGACGCCGGTTGGCAACGCTGTCGTTCTTGGCTAGGGTGATTAATGGCTCTGCCACAGAACGCAATTCTTTCGCCTTCACCAGTGTTGTCCTGATGATTTCGTGTTCCACTAAGGACGTGGTCATGTTTCTGAACATGGCAGTACGGTGTGGACTATTGCGATTCAGTTGTCGACCGCTGTGTCGATGTCGCATAACTCTATACCTTTATCTTGTGCGCGCTTGCTTTAGGCAGCTCGGTCATCCGTCTTAAGACTAGCTGGCGGCCAGTTGTCTAGACGCAAGCCGAGTGATAAGCCGCGAGTAGCGAGAACATCTTTGATCTCGGTCAGTGATTTTTTGCCAAGGTTCGGCGTTTTCAACAACTCAACTTCGGTTCGCTGAATCAGGTCTCCTATATAGTAGATATCCTCTGCCTTAAGGCAGTTCGCCGATCGAACCGTAAGCTCGAGATCATCAACAGGCCGAAGCAGTATGGGGTCTATCTCGTCTTCACGCTCCTCAGGCTCAGCGATGATCTCGCTTTGCAGATCAACAAACACGCTCAACTGGTGCTGTAAAATGGTCGCGGCGCGACGTATGGCCTCTTCGGGATCTATAGTACCGTTAGTTTCAAGATTGATAATCAACTTATCAAGATCCGTACGCTGTTCTACTCGGGCATTTTCAACCGAGTAAGAGATACGAACAACAGGGCTATAAGAGGCATCAAGCAGCAGTTTACCCACTGCCTGAGTTTCTTCTTCGCCACTGGCCCGGCTGTCAGCCGGCGAGTAGCCGCGGCCTTTACGCACCAAGATACGCATGTTCAGCTCACCGCTACCGTTGAGGTTTGCAATAACATGATCCGGGTTGATGATTTCAACATCATGATCCAACTCGATGTCGCCCGCTGTCGCAGCTCCAGGGCCTTTTTTACTGAGATTCAGAATGGCTTCATCTCGGTTGTTTAAAATAACTGCCAATCCTTTCAGGTTTAGCAGGATTTCTATGACGTCTTCACGGACGCCCTCGATTGTGCTGTACTCATGCACGACACCGTCAATTTCAACCTCTTCAACTGCACATCCCGGCATTGATGACAACAGGATCCGACGCAGTGCATTTCCCAGCGTATGGCCAAAGCCACGCTCAAGGGGTTCCAGCACCACTTTAGAGTGACACTTGTCGAACTCGTCAACCTGTATCAATTGTGGTGTTAGAAAATCAGATAAAGAAATTTGCATGTAAACCACCCTTTCTGTGTTTGGACACTACTTGGAATAAAGCTCAACGATCAGATTTTCATTGATCTCCGAAGGCAGATCCGCGCGATCGGGCTTGCGCGTGAATTGACCTTCGAGCTTGGACATGTCGACAGATACCCAGTCAATGTCGCTTCGCTGTGCGGCGAGCTCCAAAGCAGACTTGATTCGTAACTGCTGTTTTGCCTTCTCGCGAATCGAGACAACGTCCCCTTCACTGATCTGATAGGAGGGTACATTGACAACTGAACCATTCACGAGGATGGACTTGTGTGACACCAACTGTCGAGCCTCGGCGCGAGTTGAGCCAAACCCCATGCGATAGACGACGTTGTCCAACCGGCATTCTAGCAACTGCAGCAGGTTCTCGCCGGTAGCCCCCTTTCGACGAGCCGCCTCTTTGTAGTAGCTGCGGAACTGCTTTTCCAGAACGCCGTAAGTTCTTCGAACCTTCTGTTTCTCACGCAGTTGTACACCATAATCCGACAGTCGACCACGGCGCTGACCGTTTTGACCGGGGATGGTTTCAACCTTGCATTTGCTGTCAATCGGACGCACACCGCTCTTCAGAAAGAGGTCAGTGCCTTCTCTGCGAGCCAGCTTGCATTTGGGGCCTAAATAACGGGCCATACTATTTCTCCTAGTCTAGACGCGCCGTTTCTTAGGCGGTCGGCAACCATTGTGGGGAATTGGTGTCACATCTGTGATATTGCCAATTTTCAAACCACAGCCATTCAGAGCTCTGACCGCAGACTCGCGACCGGGACCTGGTCCGTTTACTTTGACATCAAGATTCTTTACACCATACGACTCGATCGCCGCCTTTCCCGCTTTCTCAGCAGCAACCTGCGCGGCGAATGGAGTTGACTTTCGTGAGCCACGGAAACCGGATCCACCGGCCGTGGCCCAGGAAAGGGCATTCCCCTGACGATCAGTAATCGTAATGATCGTGTTGTTGAATGAAGCATGGATAAACGCGATGCCGTCGACGACGGTAGAGCGCGCCTTCTTCTTGCCGGATTTAGCTGTAGCCATCTTAGTTACCATGTACTCCACATATTTTCATTGGAGTATCTCTGTCCTTTCTCTGAAATTTCGTGTTACTTGCGTATTGGTTTACGGGGACCCTTTCGAGTACGTGCATTTGTCTTCGTGCGCTGCCCTCGGACAGGAAGGTTCCGGCGGTGACGGATACCTCGGTTGCAGCCAAGATCCATGAGCCGTTTGATATTCATAGAAATCTCTCGGCGCAGATCACCTTCAGTAGAGAGCTTAGCGACTTCCGCACGGACATCGTCCAGTTGTTCAGGGCTCAATTCTGCCGTTTTCGTTGCAGGCGCAATGCCAGTGGCATCGCAGACTTGCTGCGCTTTAGTTGGACCAATACCGAAAACATATCGGAGTGAAATCACGATGTGCTTGTTGTCTGGTATGTTAACCCCGGCAATACGTGCCATAGATCTACTCCGTTCCTATTTTCTCTGCTTAACCCTGACGCTGCTTGTGTCGAGGCTCTGCACTACAAATCACTCGAACCGAACCGTTGCGTTTAATCACCTTACAGTTACGGCAAATTTTTTTTACTGATGCTCGTACTTTCATTACCGACCTCCATTCAAGCGCGCCCAGCGCGCATGAGTTCCAAATACAGAATCCCGCCTTCAAATACCGCTACGCCCGTAGTTCCCCAACTTCGACTTCTTCATCAGAGAATCATACTGATGCGACATCAGGTGAGATTGCACCTGAGACCAGAAGTCCATGGTAACCACTACCGAAATCAACAATGCCGTTCCGCCCAGGTTGAAGGGGACATTCGCGAGCATCTGCATAAAATTTGGCAACAGACAAACCAGCGTTATGTAAACAGCGCCGAACATCGTCAGGCGGGTAATAACGCCATCAATGTACTTTGCTGTCTGCTCACCGGGGCGAATGCCGGGAATAAATGCACCGGACCGCTTCAGATTCTCTGCCACGTCACGCGGATTGAACACCAGCGCGGTATAAAAAAAACAGAAGAAAATAATCATGGCGCTAAAAATTATGATGTATAGAGGCTGGCCTGGCCCAATCAGCAGCGCAAAGTCTTGCAGCCACTCAGCGCCTTCGGACTGACCAAACCACTGGCCAAGAGAAGCCGGAAATAACAGGATGCTGCTGGCAAAAATGGCGGGAATTACACCGGCCATATTTATTTTCAGTGGTAAATGGCTGGCTTGGGCCTGATACATTCGTCGTCCCTGCTGACGCTTCGCGTAGTTCACTGTAATACGCCGCTGAGCCCGCTCCACATAAATGATGCACGCGACGACGCCAATCGCAATCAGACCAACTACTAAAAGTAAAACGCCGCTGATCTGCCCTTCATAAGCCTGAGTAAGTGAGGTCCCCACCGCGGCAGGAAAGCCAGCAACTATACCGGCAAAGATAAGCATGGAAATCCCATTGCCGATGCCTTTTTCGGTGATCTGCTCGCCCAACCACATCAGAAACATCGCACCGGTAACTAACGAGATAATCGCGGTCAGATTGAATGCAATGCCGGGGCTGAACGCCATCGGTGCCAGCAAGCCTACCGTCATACCCGTGCCCTGTATGGTGGCCAGGACTAGGGCTCCGTATCGGGTGTATTGCGTAATCTTCCTTCGTCCTGACTCACCTTCCTTCTTCAGTTGGTCGAGCTGTGGGCTTACTGCTGTTAGCAACTGCATGATGATGGAAGCGGAAATGTAGGGCATGATGCCCAGCGCAACAATGCTCATGCGCTCAAGAGCGCCACCCGAAAACATGTTGAACAGGTCGGCGAACGTTCCCTCGTTCTGATTGAAGAAGGCCTGCAGCTGGAGCGGGTCGATCCCCGGAACCGGAATATGAGTCCCAATGCGGTACACAAAAATCGCGAACAGCAGAAACAACAGGCGTGACTTGAGTTCGCCGAGCCCTGCGCCGATGTTTTCTGGATTGATGTTTGGTTTGTTCGCCATCTCAGTTACTTTATTTCAGTTCCGCTTAGTCTGTTTGGACAGGTGACCGCGTTTATTCAGCGGCCGATTCTGTTGGCGCGGACGCTGCTTTCTTGGTCAGCTTGGCGGGCTTCGCCTCAACAAACTCGGCCACACTGCCGTCGGCTTTTTCAATCGCCTCTTTCGCGCCTTTACTGACGCGAACACCTTCAACGTGCAGTTTCCGCGTCACCTTGCCGGAGAGCATCACTTTAACGCGCTTAATCGACGCATTGATCAAACCCGCCTTACGCAGGGTCTCCAGATTGACAGTCTCCCCTTCAACCTTGCTTAGCTCTGCAGTGCGAATCTCCGCAGTAAATCGACCAATGCGGGACGAGAAACCGTACTTAGGCAGACGCATCTGCAAAGGCATTTGTCCGCCTTCGAATCCCGGACGCACCGATCCACCGCTTCTGGACTTTTGTCCCTTATGCCCGGTACCGCAGGTTTTCCCCCAGCCAGAACCAATGCCGCGACCGACGCGCTTTTTCGCCTTTGTGCTACCTTCGGCAGGACTCAAATTATTCAGTTGCATAGATATTACCTGATTTCCTTTTTGCCTATTCTACGGCCAGCATGTAGCTAATCTTGTTGATCATGCCGCGAATCGCTGGAGTGTCTTCCACTACTACAGTTTGATGCATACGGCGCAAGCCCAGACCTTGCAAACACAGCTTATGCTTGGGCAGCGAGCCGATTGGGCTTCGAATGAGCGTTACTTTAACTGTCTCTTTAGCTTTGGCCATCGTCGTCTACCACTATCTGTTTCAATAATCGTATTTCGCTTCGCCGACTGTCAGCCGACTAGCTCGTCTACCGTCTTACCGCGCTTTGCAGCAATGTCTTCTGGAGCACGCATATCCCGGAGGCCCTTAAATGTGGCGTAAACCACATTAACCGGATTGGTCGATCCGTAGCACTTCGCCAAAACGTTCTGCACTCCCGCCAGTTCCAAGATCGCCCGCATAGCACCACCAGCGATAACGCCCGTACCTTCTGATGCAGGCTGCATATAGACCTTAGAGGCACCGTGTCGTGCTTTGATCGGGTACTGCAGCGTGTGGCCATCGAGACCCACGGTAATCATATTGCGCCGAGCTGATTCCATCGCCTTCTGAATCGCCAGAGGCACCTCGCGAGCCTTTCCGCGACCGAAGCCTACCCGGCCATTACCGTCACCAACCGCTGTCAGCGCGGTGAAGCCGAAAATACGACCGCCTTTGACCACCTTTGCCACGCGGTTAACCTGGATGAGCTTCTCCTGCAGGCCCTCTTCGTTTTTCCCTGGCTCGTCTTTGAATGCCATATTAAAAACCTTTAGTTAAATTCTCTAGAACTGTAACCCGCCTTCTCGGGCTGCATCGGCAAGCGCCTTAATACGACCGTGATAGGCATAGCCAGACCGGTCAAACGCCACACTCTCAACGCCAATCGCTTTCGCCCGCTCCGCAATCATTTTGCCAACCTTACCGGCTGCATCCACATTTCCAGTTGCCCCTGTGCGATTGTCTTTCTCGACGGTAGAAGCACTGGCGAGCACCTTGTCTCCTTCCGGAGATATCACCTGGGCATAAATATGTCGAGGCGAGCGGAACACACAAAGGCGGTTCATCCGCAGTTCGCTGATTTTGGATCTCGCTCGTTTGGCGCGACGTAAGCGCGCCCCTTTTTTGACATTCATAGCCTTGACCCTATTTCTTCTTCGCTTCTTTGCGGTATACACGCTCATCTACGTAACGGATACCCTTACCTTTGTAAGGCTCAGGCGGACGAAACTCTCTAATTTCTGCGGCCACCTGACCAACTAACTGTTTGTCTGCGCCTGAGATCACAATTTCAGTCTGCGAAGGCGTCTCTGCGGTAACGCCCTCAGGGAGCGCATAGTCAATCGGATGCGAATAACCCACCGTCAGATTGACTGTTTTCCCTTGGGCCTTGGCGCGATAGCCGACTCCTTGGAGCTCAAGTCTACGCTGAAACCCCTCGCTGACACCGACAACCATGTTGTTAATGAGTGAACGAAAAGTTCCAGCCAGCGCACCAGCCTGGCGAGATTCGTCTTTCGCTGAGATTTTCAGAGCGTCACCGTCCTGGGCAACCTCCACCAGCTCGTGGAGATCAAGCTGCAGGTTCCCTTTGCTTCCTTTTACCGAAATCACCGACTCCGATAAGGTAGTTTCCACTCCCTTAGGAATCTCTATCGGAGCATTTGCTATTCTCGACATCGTTGTTTCACTCTATTCCTAGTTATCCAAGCTTCCACTTAGAACACAGTGCAAAGCACCTCACCACCAATCCCGGCGGCGGCTGCCTGCTTATCAGTCATCAATCCTTTATTCGTCGAAAGGATGGCAATACCTAATCCTGCCCGATTTTTCGGAATTTCTTCTGCTCCTTTGTAGCTGCGCAGGCCGGGTCGGCTCACTCGCTTGATTTCTTCAATAACCGGCCTGCCGCGAAAATATTTCAGACCGACGTTAAGCACTTGTTTGCCAGCCACTTCCTGCACCGCGAAACCGTCGATATAACCCTCGGATTCAAGAACTTCGCTTATGGCCACCTTAATTTTGGAAGAGGGGCAACTTACTTCAGACATCTGCGCCATCTGGGCGTTTCGGACACGAGTCAAGAAATCTGCGATTGGATCGGACATGCTCATAATTTTCTTCCTGTCTTTTCCATGTTACCAGCTGGCCTTGGTTAAACCCGGTACATCACCACGCATAGCCGCTTCTCTTAATTTGTTGCGACACAATCCAAATTTTCGATAAACGCCATGTGGACGCCCGGTCATGCGGCAGCGACGTTGCTGACGAACAGGGCTCGCATCTCGGGGCAGCTTCTGGAGTTTGATCTGTGCATCCCACTTCTCATCACCACTAGCGCCGGCGTCATTCAGAATCGCCTTCAATGCAGCGCGTTTTTCCGCGTATTTTGCGACGGTAGCAGCGCGCTTATCCTCCCTAGCTATCATAGATTTTTTAGCCATAATATTAAGACTCCTCAGTATCAGCAGCAGGCTCTGCAGCTTCCGGCGCTTCTTCTTTTTTAACATCGGATTGTTGTGGATTCATTCCGCGGAACGGGAATCGGAGCGCTGTCAGCAAAGCCCGACCCTCTTCATCGTCTCGGGCGGTGGTTGTGATTGTGATGTCGAGACCGCGGAGCTTATCGATCTTGTCGTAATCTATTTCCGGAAAAATAATCTGCTCGGAAACACCCATCGCGTAATTGCCTCGGCCATCGAAGGCCTTTGGATTCAGACCGCGGAAATCCCGGATGCGCGGGATTGAGATGTCGACCAGACGCTCCAGGAACTCATACATTCGCACACCGCGGAGGGTAACCTTGCAGCCAATTGGCCAGCCTTCACGGATCTTGAAGCCGGCAATACTCTTTCGAGCCTTGGTCACCACAACTTTCTGGCCGCTTATTTTTTCAAGATCTGCAGTCGCGGCCTCAAGTATCTTCTTATCCGCAACCGCTTCGCCAAGACCCATGTTCAGTGTGACCTTGGTAATTTTTGGAGCCCGCATTGGGTTGTCGAAGCTGAACTGCTGTATCAAGGCAGGAACGACTTCTTTTTGGTAATAAGCTTTCAACTGAGCCATGATTTGTAACCTAGTCTATGTCCTGACCGTTTGACTTGAAAACGCGCTTTTTAGCGCCGCCTTCAAGGGCTTCGATACCAACTCGATCAGCCTTATTGGTCTCTGAATTGAAGATCGCCACGTTAGAGATGTGCAAAGATGCTTCGCGCTCCACGATGCCGCCTGGCTGACCCAGATTCGGATTTGGCTTGGTGTGACGCTTTACCATGTTGACCCCGGCAACAATGACGCGATCATCACCGACCAGCTGTGAAATTGTTCCGCGCTTGCCCTTGTCTTTGCCGGCGACAACGATTACTTCATCATCTCTCTTTAACTTGTTCATCCTAAGATTCTCTCTAAGCCGGCTGTCAAAGCACTTCAGGGGCCAGCGAAATAATACGCATGAATTTTTCATTCCGGAGCTCGCGGGTAACCGGGCCAAAAACGCGTGTACCGATAGGCGCTTCCTGATTGTTCAGTAGAATCGCAGCATTATCATCGAACCGGATCAGAGAACCGTCCCCGCGGCGAACACCTTTTTTAGTCCGCACTACGAGCGCAGTAAGTACCTGACCCTTCTTTACCTTGCCGCGAGGAATCGCTTCCTTCACGGTGACTTTGATGATGTCACCAATACGCGCGTAGCGGCGGTGAGATCCCCCGAGCACCTTGATACACATAACACGGCGCGCGCCGCTGTTGTCTGCAACATCTAAGTAAGACTGAACTTGAATCATCGGTTCGCTCCATCACGCAACTCTAGTAAGAGTGCAGACTTTAAATTTCTTCTTTGTAAGCCTTTCCCGGCATGTCCTGCGAAGCCCAAAAGTTTGGCCTATATTTGCGTTGCCCGCTCATCGATCGACACAAGCGTCCATGACTTAGTTTTGGAAATTGGGCGAACTTCCTTGATTGTCACTGAATCACCAAGGCCACAATCGTTATTGGCATCATGTGCATGAATTTTGGTTGATCTCTTGATGATCTTGCCATATACCGGATGCTTCACACGGCGTTCGATTAGCACGACTATGGACTTATCCATCTTATTGCTAACCACTCGGCCAGCCGCAGTGCGTGCCTTTATATCCGAAGCTTCCTGACCGCTTTGCATCTCAGTTTCCGCCATAACTAGTTTCGCTCTTTCCGTTTGTGCGCCATGAGAGCGCGCAAAATAACTTAAATTCCTTACGCCTGCTTTTGCTTTTCAGCGATGATCGTTTTTACCCGGGCTATATCTCGTCTAACCACCTTCAACAAATGAATTTGATCGAGTTGACCTGTCGCACTCTGCATGCGATTGTTGAACTGATCTTTATACAAATCCTGCAACTGGACCTGTAGCTCCTCTACAGTTTTGTCTCTCAACTCATTCGCTTTCATCACTCTGCCTTAACAATTCTCGTTGTTCGTCAATCACGCTGCTTACATCAGGGTACGCTTCACAAAACTAGTCTCGAACGGCAGCTTGGCCGATGCGAGGCCAAAAGCCTCACGCGCAAGCTCTTCATCAACGCCTTCAATTTCAAACATAATGCGGCCGGGCTGAATTTGGGCAACCCAGTATTCCACCGAGCCTTTGCCCTTACCCTGTCGCACTTCCAGAGGCTTCTGTGTGATTGGCTTATCAGGAAACACGCGAATCCAGATCTTCGCGCCACGCTTTACTTTACGTGTCATTGCGCGACGAGCAGCCTCAATCTGGCGGGCAGTTAACCGACCGCGGGATACCGCCTTAAGGCCGAACTCGCCGAAATCGACCTTGCTCCCACGATGTGACAGGCCGCGGTTCCGACCCTTCATCATCTTGCGATATTTCGTGCGTTTGGGTTGTAACACTTCTCTAGTCCTCTAACACTAACTGCCCTAGTTGCCGGATAACGCCTGCTGCTTGGGCACGATAGCTTCATCCAGATCAAGGACCTCACCTTTGAATATCCACACTTTCACACCGATAATGCCGTATGTGGTGCTGGCCTCCGATGTTGCGTAATCAATATCGGCTCGCAAGGTATGCAAAGGCACGCGACCTTCCCGATACCACTCACTGCGCGCGATCTCAGCTCCACCCAGTCGACCACCGACCTGCACCTTGATGCCTTCAGCCCCCTGGCGCATAGCGTTTTGCACGGCACGCTTCATGGCTCGACGAAACATGACGCGTCGCTCAAGTTGTTGAGCCACGCTGTCTGCGACAAGTTGCGCGTCTAGGTCAGGCTTGCGTATTTCCTCAATGTTGATATGCACTGGAACGCCCATCTTGCCTGAAAGAACGCCACGTAAGGCTTCAACGTCTTCGCCCTTTTTCCCGATTACGATTCCAGGCCGTGCCGTGTAAATTGTTATCTTAGCTGTCTGCGCAGGCCGCTCGATATCGACGCGGGAGACCGAGGCGTTCGCCAACCGTTTCTTAACAAATTCTCTGACCTGCAGATCAACTAGCAGGTTATCTGCGTATTCCTGCCCTTCTGCGAACCATGTAGAGGTATGCTTCTTAACAATGCCGAGGCGAATACCCGTGGGATGTACTTTCTGACCCATCCAAATCTCCTAGCTGTCAGCGACTGTAATTGTGATATGGCAGGAACGCTTGAGGATGCGATCAGCACGCCCTTTTGCTCTTGGCATGATGCGCTTCATGGTCATACCCTCGTCCACACAGATGGTCGAAACTTTCAATTCATCCACGTCAGCACCCTCGTTGTGCTCAGCGTTGGCGATCGCAGAATTCAAAACCTTCTTAATGACTGCGGCTCCCTTCTTGGTGCTGTAAGCCAGAAGTTCAAGCGCTTCTTCGACGCCTTTACCGCGAATCTGATCAGCTACCAAGCGCGCCTTCTGAGCTGAGAGCCTGGCGCCTTTTAGTCTTGCCGAAACTTGCATCTGAATCTCCTAGCGCGCCTTCTTATCGGCAACGTGGCCCTTGTACATTCGAGTCACCGCAAACTCGCCTAGTTTATGACCCACCATGTCTTCGCTGACGAAAACCGGGACGTGCTGACGACCATTATGAACAGCAATCGTAAGACCGATCATTTCTGGCGAGACCATGGAACGTCGCGACCATGTCTTGATCGGACGTTTGTCATTGTTATCAACTGCGGTCTGAACTTTCTTCATCAGGTGAAGATCAATGAACGGACCTTTTTTCAGTGAGCGTGGCACGAGTCTAATCCTCTATCACTTGCCTTTACGGGCCGAATTTCTGCGACGTACAATCATGTCGTCGGTTCGCTTATTAGTTCGGGTCTTGTAGCCCTTGGTAGGAGTACCCCATGGAGACACCGGGTGGCGACCACCCGAGGTACGCCCTTCGCCACCGCCATGCGGATGATCAACCGGATTCATTGCCACACCGCGGACGGTAGGGCGAACACCACGCCAGCGCTTCGCACCGGCCTTGCCGAGCGAACGCAGCGCGTGCTCGGAATTGGATACTTCGCCGAGGGTTGCCCGGCAATCGCTCAGCACCTTGCGCATCTCACCTGAACGCAGACGCAACGTGGCATAGTCCCCTTCACGAGCCACAAGCTGCAAGGAAGTGCCCGCGCTACGGGCGATTTGCGCTCCTTTCCCGGGCTTCATTTCAACACAGTGTACCGTGCTACCCAGAGGAATGTTGCGCAGAGGCAGAGTATTGCCAATCTTGATCGGCGCATCCTCACCAGAGACCACTACGTCACCAACACTGACTCTAGCAGGCGCAATGATGTAGCGCCGCTCACCATCTTCATAAAGCAGCAGAGCGATATTGGCGGAACGATTCGGATCGTATTCCAGACGTTCGACCTCCGCGTGAATACCATCTTTCTTCCGACGGAAATCTATAACGCGATATTTCTGCTTATGACCACCCCCCTGATGACGGCGAGTGATACGGCCTTTGTTATTGCGACCACCAGACTTTGACTTGGCTTTAGTGAGAGGAGCAAAAGGTTCGCCCTTGTGCAGATCGGGATTTGTTACTTTCACTACGAAGCGGCGTCCCGGTGATGTCGGTTTGCATTTGACTACTGGCATGATTTTACCCTCTACTCCTGATCAACCGATATCCGCGAAGTCGATCTCATGACCGGCTTCGAGACGCACATAGGCTTTTTTCCAGTCACTCTTGCGGCGGACTCTGCCGCGAGCCGACCGCTTGGTCTTGCCCTTCACGTTCAGCACCTGAAGATCTGCAACCACCACTTTGAAGACAGCTTCCACGGCTTCTTTTATCTCGGGCTTGGAAGCATCAACCGCAACCTTGAATACGTACTGATTGTTTCCCTCGGTCATCATCGCTGATTTTTCAGAAACATGAGGCCCCAGAATGACTTGATACATGCGCTCTGGATTCATGACAGCATCTCCTCGGCTTTCTTGAGAGCAGGCACAGTAATCAGAACCTTGTCGAAGCCAATCAGGCTAACCGGATCCATACCAGACACGTCCAACACGCCAACCTTGTGCAGGTTGCGTGCCGCGAGGTAGAGGTTCTTTTCAATTTGATCGGAAACGATCAGTACGCTATCAAGGTCGAAGTCCTTGAGCTTGGTGACCAAGTCTTTTGTCTTGTGGGATTCGACTGCAAATTCATTTACGACAATCAGTCGCTCTTGTCGGATAAGCTCAGAGAGGATGCATTGCATGGCTCCGCGGTACATCTTTTTGTTAAGCTTCTTACTGAAGTCTTGCGGTCTGGCAGCGAAGGTAACTCCTCCGGAGCGCCAGATGGGACTGCGGATAGTGCCGGAGCGCGCCCGCCCGGTGCCCTTCTGGCGCCAGGGTTTTCGCCCGCCGCCTCGCACTTCCGAGCGGGTCTTTTGCTTAACTGTGCCCTGACGGGCCCCGGCCAAATAAGTCACCACGGACTGATGTACTAGTGGCTCGTTGTACTCGCGACCAAAAGTCTCGTCAGATAATGAAATCTTATCGCCCATCTCTTTGCCAGGCAGGGCAAGTACTAGTTCCATGACTTACCTCTTAACCTTGATTGTTGGACGAACAATAACGCTGGACCCGGTGGCTCCAGGTACGGCGCCCTTGATTAGCAGCAAGTTGTTCTCCGCATCGACCCTAATCACCTCGAGGCTCTGAGTGGTCTTGCGCTCAGATCCCATCTGCCCGGCCATCTTCTTACCCTTAAAAACTCGGCCTGGTGTCTGGCACTGACCGATGGAGCCGGGAGCCCGGTGCGAGATCGAATTGCCATGGGTGGCGTCCTGCATGCGAAAGTTATGTCGCTTCACGCCGCCCTGAAAGCCTTTACCTTTTGAAGTACCGGTCACATCGACCTTCTGACCGGCTTCAAAGAGATCTACCTTGATCTCGCCACCAACTTTTATCTCTGCCAGATCCTCTGTGCGAAACTCCCACAACCCTTCGCCAGCCTCTGTGTTGGCCTTGGCAAAGTGACCAGCCATCGCCTTACTGACCCTTGACGCACGACGGGAACCCATAGTCACCTGAATCGCACTGTATCCGTCTGTCTCAGGAGTTTTTACTTGTGTCACGCGGTTAGGCTGTACCTCCACCACAGTGACGGGAACAGAGTTGCCCTCTTCAGTGAAAACGCGGGTCATCCCGCTCTTTCGACCGACTAATCCAATCGACATTTTTAGACCTCGTTGTGCAAGGGGCTAAAACCCGCTCTGGCCGCTGACGCGTTGCACCAAACTTGTTCCCGCAGGGGGAGACAGAACATTCAGTGCGCCAAAACTTTTAAAACAATTGCTCAAAAGGGTAGTGAGGACTGATAGCTCGCTACCTGGTTATGTCATCCCCTGAGTTAGCCCAGAGAGATTTGCACCTCAACGCCGGCGGCTAGATCCAGCTTCATCAACGCATCTACCGTCTTTTCAGTCGGTTCTACGATATCCAACAGGCGTTTATGGGTTCGTATTTCGTATTGATCTCGCGCGTCTTTGTTGACATGCGGAGAAATCAGCACGGTAAATTTTTCTTTGTTAGTAGGCAGAGGGATCGGGCCCTTAACCTGAGCTCCTGTGCGCTTGGCAGTGTCTACGATTTCTTGAGTAGACTGGTCAATCAGGCGGTGATCAAAGGCTTTGAGCCGAATTCTGATGCGCTGATTTTGCATCTACTTGTATCTCCAAAAAATCGATGTAAAAGAACGGGTTACTGCCCACTTTCTTGGCGAGATATTTAAGACGCTAAAAAGGGATGCGAATTGTAAGTGAGCACCCAGCCCAAGTCAACCCATTATGCGGCTGAAAGGCGCACCATCCGTGGGCTAGAACCCTCGGGGCGATACATGAGAGATGGGCCTATTTTCACCGAATTTAATCGCTAAAAAGTGCATTTTTACCGAAGATTGTTCTGCAAGCTGGGTAGCCTGCGATTGAGTTCTTGCTCATAGCTCGCAGTAAAGCGCCGACTGCGACTGAAAAGCCAGCAAGCAAATCAGCAACATGGTCAAGTTCTCCATGCCGAATGATCAGCCCACAAGGAAAAGAGCTAGCCCACGTGCGGAGCCTGGCCTTTTCACTCCAGACGCGATCAGATTACTCTATAATCTTGGCGACGACGCCGGCTCCCACGGTGCGGCCCCCTTCACGGATCGCAAAGCGCAGACCTTCATCCATCG
>PBTW01000092.1 GCA_002729315.1 Gammaproteobacteria bacterium | reverse complement strand
GCTGCCGCTCTGGTAAAAGGCTGTGTCGGCAGATCACCCTCATATGGAAACGCGTCAATGAAATTTCTCCGATTATTGCTTTTCACTTTTTCAGTTCTTTTCCTTGAGCAGGGCTTTGCGGCAGCGCCGCCGGCTGTCATTGAAGGGCCTATCTGGGTGGATCAACCTCCGTCCCGGAATTCAATTTACAGCGCATCGGCACTGGATTTGGCGACATACGGCTATACGGAAGAAGAGTTTTTTATAGCGGGAACGGGCAATATCTACTCTCAGCCTCATCTGGCAACAGGGCTTGTTGAGTCAAGCGGACATCCATTTAAAACGCGTCTCATCGTGAGGCGCCCCCCGCCACAGGCTTTCAACGGCGTCGTTGTCGTCGAATGGATAAATGTGACAGGCGGCCCCGATAAAGACATTGACTGGTGGCAGTCCGGCGAGCATTTAATGCGCAGCGGTTACGCCTATGTGGCCGTATCAGCACAGCAGATGGGGATCGACACCATGGCTGATTGGGGCAGTGTCCGCTATGGTGGACTGGACATGACAGCTGACGGTACTGTTGATAACGATGCGCTATCCTTTGACGCCTTTTCTGCGGTTGGTCGTGTCATCTTACGGCGGGGAGAAGAGAGCGGGCCCGGCACCGCAGATATCTTGGACGGACTGCGGGCAGAACAGATCGTTGCCACCGGTCATTCACAGTCCGCCGCAAGGCTAGCTGCTTATATCAACAGTATTCATCCCCTTGAACCGATCTTTGATGGCTTCATGGTGCATGGTGGGGGCGGTCTAATTCGCGATGATCAACCGGTAAAAATTTTTAAACTGATGGCTGAAACCGATATGCAGTGGCAGGCGGCGGAGCCCCAGCCCGATTCGGATAATTTTAGGCAGTGGGAGGTGGCGGGCAGTTCCCATGTTGACGTGCCATTCGAAATTGAATACGCAAAGGCGAGGAATTTAATGGCGGGCCTACCGCTGGAAAATGTGCTGCCCCGGGAACCCGACTGTGAATTGCCGCCTTACAGTACGGTCCCGTTTAGGGATGTGATGAACGCAGCTTTTGAGCATCTGGTGAATTGGATTCGTGATGAGACACCGCCCCCGATCGCACCAAGACTGCAAGTGGCACAAGCGCTCCCGTCAGTTAAATTTGCAAGAGATCGTTTCGGTAATGTGTTGGGGGGCATACGACTGGCAGAACATGCCGTGCCGACTGCTAAAAATACGGGCATGAACTCTGGAACCGGCAGCAGTCGGTTTTGTTTCCTCTACGGTTCACACGAAGCCTTCAGCGAAGCGCAGCTCCGAAGCCTCTATTCCTCCCGGGAGGAATACGTTCAATCGGTGACCAGGGTGGTGCAGGAAAATCTGACAGATGGCTATATCTTGCCTTACGCTGCCGAGCGGACAATTGAGGACGCGCGGGTCCGCGACATTGGCCGTTAAGGCGCTCTTATTTCGAAAACCGCTCCGCGAGGGCTTTGCAGCGGATGCTCCAGACTTCTCGTATGGAGTCCTTCTGGGGCTCCAGCTCTGCAGGCAGCTTTACGGTAAGTTTTAACCGTGTTTTGCTGCCATCGCCCAAAAAGCTAGCCGTTATCTGAGACTCGAGGTTTTCTTTGGGTGTCTCCCTCCAGGTAACAGTAATACGGTTGGGAATATCAAGTTCCACGAATTCGCCGCTGCTCACGACTTTTTTGCCAGCTCTGTTCACCGTATATTCGAAGCTTCCGTTCTTGCGCACGATGTTATTCAGCGTGATGATTTCTTCGGCCTGAATCTTCGGGCCGAACATCCATTCTCCAATGAACACTGGAATCAGCCAGTGATCGAAAACGGACTGCTGCGAACCATTGATACTTTTGCTCAGATTGAAACTGACTGCTTTGCCACCCTTGGTTTTAAGGTTCTCTCCTGCACCAAACATTGACAGTTGGCCGGTGGCCATCAGTCTGAAGCCTCAGCGGGATTGGTAGGTAGTAGGTGTGCAGGGAGACCAGCGCGGCGTGAAGAAGCCTTTTGCGGGTAGTTAGTTGATAGATACGTCAGGATCGCAGCCTCTTCTTCGACGCTCAGGGCACGCAGGCCCTGCGTTTCTTGCATCCATCGGATCCGGCTTTCCCAGACGGCCAGGTTGCCAGCATTCTGGGTGATCATCATGCCTGCATGACATTCCGTGCAGGTAGATTTAACCACCTCCCAGCCCTCGGCCTTAATCAGGCCCGATTCATCATCGATGTCCTTCCCGCTGACTGAGACCGAAGCAGTCATCAGGAACAGGGTCAGAGCTTGCCGTGCGAAGTAACGATCTGGCGTCATAGTATGTTTCCTGTCTCGACTCATTTTGCTCGCTGATAGTCTAGATTGCCTGCACCGCCACCCGGTGGCTCGCATTATTGAGGTAGCCCCGTGGATTCCAACCCGGAACCACCATGGGCTGCGATTTTCCCCTGTCGTCCATGGCTCGCGCCCAGATTTCGTAATAACCGGGCTCGGGAAATTGCACCCAGGTTTCCCAATTCTGCCAGGCAAGTCTATTGGCTGCTGGGTTAAGCGCAGTGGGGAGCCAGGTAGCACCGAAGTCTATGGAAATAAAGACTCCGCTGATCTGATTGTCGCCCGCCCAGGCATGGCCGCGAACTGTCAGCCGTTGGCGCAAATCATGTCTCATACCGGATTGGGGAAACGTCACCAGAGATTTCACCGGCATAGACTCAATAATACGCATCTGTGACGGCGGCACACGGGAGCCCGGGGCTACCGGTTCAGCGGGCACCGCATAAGATGGCGCGGCCATTTTCTCGCCGTCATGTATTTGGTTTCGCACAACCATTTTGTTCAGCCATTTCCCGGACACAGAACCCGGCCATCCTGCACAGATCAGCCTCAGGGGATGGCCATTTTGCAAAGGAATTCTTTCACCGTTCATTTGCCAGGCAATGATTGATTCCCGCTCCATGGCTTTCACGATCGGTACCCCTCTAGAAATCGGATCCCGATCAGGGTCCCCGCTGGTGTGAGTGTCGGCACCGTAATAGCCAAGGTATACAGCATCTCTTGCCAGGCCGCAGTAGTTAAGCACGTCTCTCAGGCGCACTCCGGTAAACATGGGGCAGCCAATTGCGCCGGTAGTCCACTGGTTTCCACTGGCGGCGGGAACGAATTCGCCGCGCCCGTTACCACCGCATTCAAGTTGCAACTGCAGGGTGACCTCCTCAAAAAGGCTGCGCAGATTGGCGATCGTGAATGATTGCGGGCGCAAACAGGACTCGCCCGCTATTTCGAGCGTCCAAGTATCAGGATTCACGGCTTCAGGCGGAATGCCATTGTTGCGAACAAACATTCGGTGGTTCGGCGTAATGGCATCATCGAGTAAGTGGGCCGGTGTTTCGGCGTTGATCGGTCGCGTGTTCAGCACGATCAGCCCTTCTTTGCCTTCAATTTCAGTCTCAGCACTCTCTGCTGCGAACGCGGCAGGAATCATTCCGGCTGGCATGAAGCGCGCGAACGGTATAGCGGCGCCGAGCGCCGCGCTCATACTTAAGAGCCCGGACTTTTTCAAGAAACCCCGGCGCGAAAATCTGCTGGAGCATCGTCCCCAGAGCAATCGATCGGCAGAGATAGGGTCATTGGCATAGAGCTCATCGAGAGTAGCCACTTCGGGTTTTTGTCGCTTCATAGTACCTGAGGATCCGCTTGGGAGAGTTGTCTTGATATCCTCCGGAGAGTAACAAATTCACTTGATCCGGTGCAAAACTGGAGCGCCATCCTAGTCGGGTTTAATGAGTTTCAGCAGGAATCGATCGGTATGACGCGCCAGTCTTGGGTCAAAAACGCTGCGACTGTGGTCGTCTTCGGGATTTTCCAGCAAACGACTCTGGTGAACCATGAAGCCCGCCTGCTCAGCCAGCTCAATGGCTCGCTGCACCGGCATTCTGTGGAGATCACGGTTATTGTTCTCCGGTAGCCCAACTTGGTCGCTGATTCCCAGAATTCCGCCCGGCGCTAGATAGCTATAGAGGCTACGAAGCAATTCAAGGGCACGCTCCGGGCTGTTGTTGTAAGAGTCATGCAGACTCAGCATCAGCAGAGCAGCGTCAAGTGAGTCTTCTGATAAATCGAGTGCTGTTACATTGCCGATCAGTTGCGTTACATTGGTGAGATTGCCCTCAAGGATTTTGCTTTTCAACGCCTCGCCCTGTGTGATCTCCTGGCGGTCTTCCTTGAAGCGCAGGCCACGCTCGGTATTCTGCGCCAGCACGGCACCTTCCGGCCCCAGCGCTTTGGACAGAATGAAGGTGTAATAACCGCCTGCTGCGTAAACATCCATGACGGTCATTCCGCTGCGGATGCCGAGAAACTCCAGAACCTCGACAGGTTTTCTAATGTCGTCACGCGCAAAGTCTGTTACCGCGCGGCTTGGATCAGCCAGTGCGCGCCGCAGCGCCAGGCCGTCTTGGGCCGAGACGGCCGGAAGCCAACTGCCCAGAGACAGCGCTACTGAACTCATCACGGGCCAGACCAGCAGGTATCGCAATCTGAATACACTCATCATGGGTAGCTTAGCTGGGAGACAGCCCCAGCCCTTTGGCCATTGCCCAGGCCAATATCGGAATTAGTACCAGGCACAGCATCGCACATCTCAGTGAAAGTCTGATGCTGACAGGAACCGTCATCTCAGTCGCGTTTGTTTTACGGTGGCGATTGAAGAATACCGCCGGGTAACTGAGGCAGCTTAAAAGCACAAGAAAGAGAACTATCTTGACATGGAAGACAGGGTTTTCGCTGTAAAAGGCTGCGGGCTTTCCAGTCCAGAACCAAAGCACAGTTCCACAGCCGGCGATGACGAGACCTAAGAGAAAGCTGAGGGCGCTGAGCCAGGCTAGATTGCTGGCATCCTGCTGACTGATCAGCCGCCCGATGGCGAAATTCTTGATGATCAGGGCCCCTGCGAACACCATCGCTGAAATCAGATGAAGATACCGAAAGAGTATTTAAGCCATGGATACATCATACCCGATATCCGGATACTGGGCTGAAATGACTCCGGTTTCTCACTGAAACCTTGCTATGCTTGGATGCTCTCCGCAAACGAGAGATCTACTGGCGGATCGGTACGACGCCCTGCGCTTGACGGGCATACCATCCGAAAGAACACCAATGATGACCAGGGAGAATTCTATGACCACGCTTGCGACAGGTGATGACGATCAAATCAAATCAAGCATGAGAAAGGTTGCGCTGACGGCTCTGGCTGGTACAAGCATCGAATGGTATGACTTCTTCCTCTACGCCACCGCAGCGGCTCTTGTCTTTCCAAGCGCTTTTTTTCCTGACAGTTCACCAACTATTGGTCTGATTCTGTCCTTCGGAACTTTTGCCTTCGGTTTCATCGCAAGACCTCTGGGGGGCGTGCTGTTCGGCCACTTCGGTGATCGTATCGGGCGTAAGAAAACACTGGTAATCGCGCTGGTGATGATGGGCATTGCATCGACTTTAATCGGCTTGCTGCCGACCTACGCGACCATTGGTGTTGCTGCCCCCATTCTGCTCAGCCTACTTCGGTTCGCCCAGGGCCTCGCGATCGGCGGTCAGTGGGGTGGTGCGATGTTGCTGGTCACCGAAAGCGCTCCGGCCGACCAGCGGGGCTACTACGGCGCCTATGCGCAGGCCGGCGCACCGGTAGGTGTCATTCTCGCTAATCTTGCCTTTATCCTCATCAGCGCTACCGTTTCGGAAGAGTTTTTCATCACTTGGGGATGGCGTATTCCGTTCATCGTGTCCGTTGTGCTTATAGGGATCAGCATGTACATTCAGCTCAATATGGAAGATACGCAGGCATTTAAGGAGCTTGAGGCTCTGCGGCACAAAAGGCTTGCTGCCGAAGGTTCGCAAGAGATGGTCGCGAAGCGCTCCCCGGTTATCGAAGCTCTGGTGAAATACCCAAAACGGATTGCGCTGGCGGCCGGGGCGTTTCTCTCTATTCAAGTCAGCTTTTATATTCTGATTGGGTTCATTCTAGCTTATGGCAGTGATCCCAACGGTGCGGCAATGAGTCGCGATGACATGCTGATCGCGGTCCTGCTGGCATCCGCGCTTCAGGTGCCCACTCAATTTTGGGCTTCAGCCTACTCAGATCGTCACGGCAGACGGGGAATTTTTATGCTGGGTGCTGTGCTCACTGGTGTTTGGGGGTTTGCCTTATTTCCCCTTGTCGATACGGGGAACTTCTGGTTGATTGTGTTAGGAATCACCGGAGGTCTGGTTTTTCTGGGCTTGATGTACGGCCCGCAGGCCGCTTTTTTCACAGAATTGTTTTCAACCGAAGTGCGATACTCTGGTGCCTCTTTGGGCTATCAGATCGGTGCGATCCTGGGTGGCGCTTTTGCGCCGACTATCGCCACTATTCTGTGGACGGAATACGATATCGTCTGGGTATCAGCGTATATTGCCTTGGCCTCTGTTTTAGCGCTGATTTCAGTCATGATGCTGACAGAGACCTATCAGACCAATCTTAACGAAGCCAGCTAGCGGGGAATCAGGTTTGGATATTAAGGACTGCAACAACACATCTGACTTCAGACGCCTTGCGAAAAAACGCCTGCCGGCGCCGTTGTTTCACTACATCGATGGTGGGGCTGACGATGAAGTTACCCTGCGCCGCAACACTGAAGCGTTTGACCAGGTCAGATTGATACCGGATGCGCTGGCCGATCTTTCGAATATGGTATTGCGTACCGAGGTGCTGGGGCAGCAAATTGACTGGCCCGTCTTCTGTTCACCGACCGCAATGACGCGATTGTTCCATCATGAAGGCGAAGTTGCTGTCGCCCGAGCGGCCCATAAGCATGGCACGATGTACAGTTTGTCTTCCTTGTCGACTACAAGTATTGAAGAGGTGGGCAGCGCCACACCCGGACCCAAGTGTTTTCAGCTGTATATCCACAAAGATCGAGGCATGAGTTGGGATTTCATCGAGCGCTGCAAGGAGGCTGACTTTTCCGCGATTTGTCTCACGGTTGATACGCTTGTGGCCGGAAATCGCGAAAAGGACCTGTATACGGGCATGGTAATCCCGCCAAAATTCAGCGTTAACAGTCTGTTCAGCTTTGCCACGCATCCCAGCTGGAGCCTCAACTATCTGCTGAGGAAAAAGTTCGAGCTTGCCAATGTGGCGGGAAAGATTTCAGAAGGTACGGGTAAACTGACCTCTGTGGTTGGCTATATGAATAGCCAGTTTGACCGCTCAATCACCTGGAAAGATGCCGAGGAAGCGATAAAACGCTGGGGCAGGCCATTTGCTATCAAGGGCGTAATGTCTGTCGAAGATGCAAAAAGGGCAGTGGATATTGGCGCCAGCGCAGTCATGATTTCCAATCATGGCGGCCGGCAATTGGATGGCTCAACGGCACCTTTCGACCAGCTTGGGCCAATTGTTGACGCCGTGGGAGACCAGATAGAAGTGATCGTTGATGGTGGCGTACGTAGAGGCACTCACGTGCTTAAGGCGCTCGCCATGGGAGCGACAGCCTGCATGATCGGGCGCGGATATCTCTATGCCGTAGCGGCAGGTGGCTATGCCGGCGTAGATCGGGCGCTTACGCGTCTGCGCGAGGAAATTGAGCGGGATATGATACTTATGGGCTGCTCTTCACTGGATGAGCTCGATCGGAGCAAGTTGCACCGCGAGTAAACTCCGGGCAGATCCGAACGCCTGAATGTTGCACTCGAGCGGTGCGGGGGGCGCATGGCCTGAGCGATTGCGGAGCATAATTGAGCTGAGCAAACAGCTTGAGTTCCCACGAACAGGGGGATGCGAGCAGTTGGCACACTATCTGCATTTCGGTAATCCGTACAGGTAGCACCGTGGTCTTCATGTTCTCTCCCTTGAACCCTGGCGCGAATTAAGCAATACCTGTAATTTTTGGGCACTTCCGACCTGCACCGCGCCAGCGGTGCAGGATTTTTAAGATTCCAGTTGCTCTGAGTGATCACACAGCGTAGCCAGATCGACGCCTCTGAAGGCCTTGTTCTCCTTCATGACCACATAGGAATTGATGGTGACCTGATATCGACTTTTTCCGACCAGCTGATCGTTGATTTCAACATACCGCCTCATGTCCGCGCAGATGACCTTCAAAAGGAAGTCTGACTCGCCGCTAACGGTATAGCATTCGACCACTTCGGGGATTGATTCGATCAGGTCCTCAAACGCGTTGAAGTCCTCCTGGGTATGGTTCTTAACCGAAATAGTCGCTAGGCAAATGATGTGGCGGGCGATACTGCCGAGATTGAGATGGGCCTGATAGGAAGAGATGATGCCAGCCTGACCCAGCCTCCGGACTCTCTGCAAGCAGGAGCTTGGCGACAAGTTAACCCGTTCCGCTAGATTTTGGTTGGTAATGCGCCCGTCTTCCTGCAAAGTCTGCAGAATGCGCAGATCAATTTTGTCTAACTTGGTGCTCTTCACTCTTGTCCGCCCTAAGGTCGATGACGATGGCATGGCGCCAGACAATGCCCCCCGAATTTTATTCGGTTTAACTTCAAAATGAAAACAGCCTATTTATCAGGATATAAAAACACCATATCTCTTTCGGCGAGGGGTCTGATACGCTATAGCCCTCAGGAAATTCGACGGAGAGTCAAACATGCAAGCTGTGACGCAGAGTGATTCTAGCAACAGTGCGACATTAAATGAGCGTGATGCGCTATGGCCGAACTACAGCCCACCGCGGGATCTGGTATTTACGCACGGCCTTGGCACCGAACTTTACACTGAAAGTGGTGAAACTTACCTCGACTTTTTAAGTGGGATCGCAGTTACAGCCTTTGGTCATTCTCATCCGCACTTGATTGAGGCACTTGGCGCGCAGTCGAAAAAACTCTGGCATGTTTCAAATGTCTTCCGAATCCCCGAAGCAGAGAAATTGGCCAGGAGACTGGCGGAAGCTAGCTTTGCCGATCGTCTATTTTTTGCCAACTCAGGTACTGAGGCCATTGAAGCAAGTATCAAGGCAGTGAGGGGATATCAGGCCGCTGTCGGTAGGCCCGAGAGGCACCGAATTATCGGTATGAGTGACAGTTTTCATGGTCGGACTATTGCTGCAGTTGCGGCCTCCGGTAATCCCTCGTATGTGCAGAATTTTGCGCCGACTGATCACGGATTTGACCACATAGCCTGGGGAGATATGGCCGCTCTGGATGCCGTCATTACTGAAAAGACGGCGGGGGTCATTGTTGAAACCGTGCAGGGTGAAGGAGGCATTCGGCCTCTCACTGCGGAGATGCTCGGCCACATCAGGCAGGTTTGCGATGCCCAAGGTCTGCTACTGATTCTGGATGAGGTGCAGTGCGGGGTAGGGCGCAGTGGTAAGCTGTTTGCCTATGAAACGTTCGGCATCGAGCCGGATATCCTAGCTTCCGCCAAGGGTCTGGGTGGAGGTTTCCCGATCGGAGCCTGCCTGGTCTCGGAAAAAGTCGGACAGCATATGGTGGTGGGAACGCACGGCAGCACGTTTGGCGGTAACCCGCTGGCGGCGGCGGTGGGCAATGCAGTGCTGGATCTGGTCTTCGAGCCCGGCCTTTTGGAAAATGTGCAGAAGCAGGCCGGAACCCTGCGGGCCGGTTTAGAAGAGCTGGTGAGTGAGTTTCCTGCAGTCCTCTCGAAGGTGAGCGGCCTTGGACTTATGATCGGGGCGAGATGTGAAATTCCCAACGTTGAATTGATGACAGCGCTGCGTCAGAACAGGCTGCTCGTCGGCCGGGCAGGCGACAACATGATTCGGCTCCTGCCGCCGCTGAATGTTTCTGACGAGCATGTGGCTCAAGCACTCGACATTCTCAGACAGGAAGTAAGGAGACTGCATCAGTCCTGAGGTGCTGTTCTACTAGTGAGGTCTGAGTATTCTGACGATGTTAATTCGTAGCGCTAAATCTGATGATCTGAATGAATTGCTGCAGCTCTCGGCTGCGCTGCCGCCCGGTATGACCTCCATGCCCTTCGAAAAAGGCACCTGGGTCAAAAAGCTGGAAGCTATAGATGCGAGCTTAAAAGAGTCGCCGGACCCGACGCAAGAGCGTGTCTATCTTCTAGTAATGGAGGATCTGAATTCCGGGCGCATCGTCGGTACAGCAGGGGTTGTAGCCGGTGTGGGTCTGACTCGCCCCTTTTACAATTACAAACTGAGTAAAGACTTCAAGGTATCTGAGGCGCTGGGCATCAAGGTAACAAGCAACCTGTTGAACCTCGTTAACGATTTCATGGGTGAGACCGAACTGGTTTCGCTTTTCCTGTTGCCCGAATTTCGCGCTAAATACGCTGGACAAATGCTCTCCCGCTGTCGGTTTCTGTTCATGAGTGATTTTCCAGAACGCTTCAGTGAGGTTGTATTTGCAGAAATTCGGGGTTGGTTGGATGAATCAGAGAAATCGCCGTTTTGGGAGCATCTCGGAAGAAAGTTTTTCAACCTGCCATTTGCCAGGGCGGATTTCATCAGCGCTGTCAACGGATCACAGTTTATCTCCGATCTGATGCCAAGATTTCCGGTTTATCTTGAATTACTGCCTGAGCAGGCGGTGTCCGTGCTCGGTAAACCTCACACTGAAGCAGCGCCGGCTAAACGGCTACTGGAACAAGAAGGTTTCAAATATAACGGGACGATCGATATTTTTGATGCCGGCCCGGTGATGGAATGTCGTCGGGACGATATCGCCTCGATGCGCAACAGCCGCAGTATGGAATTGCGCTCTCTGAGCTCGGCTGTGCTTTCTGAGGAAGAGGGCGATGCGTTGTGCATGGTGAGCAACTGTGAGCTTGCAAACTATCGACTGACTCTGGCTCCGGTCAAACTGCTCGAAGGCGGAGGCATTGTTCTGTCCCCTACTGCGGCCAAGTTGATTGAAGTCGAGCCAGGAGATCATGTCCGAATTCTCGAAATCAGGATGAGCAAAGATGACGCTTGAACAGAAACACCTCTTGGGTGATGAGTGGGTAGATGATGGGACGCATGTGTTCAAATCGGTGAGTCCGGTTACTGGCCGGGTGTTATGGCAAGGTCCTGCTGCGGGAGTGGATCAGATCTCTCAGGCAGTGATAGCGGCCCGCGGAGCATTATGTGATTGGCGTCGTTTAAGCTTCGCTGAAAGAGCGTCCTACGTGCACCGGTTTATCGATCAGATTGAAGCGCAGCGTGATGAACTGGCGATGGTCATTCATGAAGAGACAGGCAAACCGTTTTGGGAGAGCAAAACAGAAATCGCTACGATGATCTCCAAGGCAGCTGTATCGATAAAAGCTTATGAAGAGCGCACTGGTCAGCGTGATGCAGAATCAGGAGGCGTACAACTTGCTTTGATCCACCGGCCCATTGGCGTGTTTACTGTCCTGGGTCCGTACAATTTTCCCGGACACTTACCAAATGGCCATATTATCCCCGCTTTACTGGCGGGTAATACCATTGTGTTTAAACCATCGGAATTGACGCCCCTGTTCGGCGAGCGAATGGTCCAGTGCTGGGTTGACGCGGGGCTTCCGGCAGGCGTCGTTAATCTAGTACAGGGTGGTGCGGGAGCCGGACAGCTGCTGGCCAGTGCCGATGATATAGACGGGCTGCTGTTTACCGGCAGTTCGCGCGCGGGACACGCGATTCATAAGGCGTTTGGCGGCCATCCTGAGAAGATGCTGGCGCTGGAGATGGGCGGCAATAATCCGCTGATTTTGGATCAAGTCGCCAACGTGAGTGCTGCGGTCTATATCATTATTCAGTCGGCGTATATTTCCGCTGGGCAGCGCTGCACCTGCGCACGACGCCTGATTGTCCTGCGATCGCTGGAAAATGAGGCTCTGGTGTCTGCTCTGGTGGAGGCGATTAAAAAGATCAAGGTTGGCTATGATGATAATTGCTTTATGGGGCCAGTTGTCTCTAATGAGGCAGCTGAGCATGTGATGTCTTTTTTTGCAGGGCTTGAGAAAGCTGGCGCAAGAGTGCTTAAGCCTGTTGAACGTCCTGATGCAGCAAAGGCTTTGCTGAAGCCGGGTCTAGTTGACATTACAACTATGCAAACGCGCAACGATGAGGAATGTTTTGGTCCTCTGTTACAACTTGAATGGGTGAATACTCTTGAGGATGCAATAAACAGCGCCAACAACACGTGCTACGGCCTTTCCGCCGGTCTTCTGAGTGACAACAGCGAAGCGTGGGAGCATTTTAAGGCGGACATTCGGGCCGGGATCGTCAATCTTAACCGGCCGTTGACCGGCGCGAGTGGGATGGCACCGTTTGGCGGTGTGGGCGCCAGTGGCAACTACCGACCCGGAGCTTATTACGCGGCAGATTATTGCGCGTACCCGATGGCCAGTATGTGCAGTGAGCTTGTCGCGCTGCCAGATATTCTGGCGCCGGGGATTGAACTGTAACTATGTCGCCGAGCAACACCCAAGCCAAAGCATTTGAGGTAAATTTTGACGGTATTGTTGGTCCGACCCACAACTATGCGGGCTTGTCATTCGGCAACGTCGCTTCAACTGCACACGGAGGGAGGGTCTCCTCACCCAAGCAGGCAGCTCTGCAGGGGCTTGAGAAAGCCTGGGCGCTTCATGAGATGGGTCTCAAGCAGGGTGTCATCCCGCCTCAGGAACGTCCACATATCCCTACGCTAAGAGCGCTCGGGTTTTGTGGCTCTGATTCTGAGATCCTCAACCAGAGTGCGCGGTGCGCACCGCAGCTGCTGGCAGCAGTAAGTTCCGCCTCCAGCATGTGGGTGGCAAACGCTTGTACAGTTTCCCCCTATACTGATACCGAGGACGGTAAAACGCATATCACACCGGCAAATTTGCTCTCCATGTTTCATCGCTCTATCGAGCCACCAACCACTGGTCGACTACTGAGAGCGATCTTCAGCGTAGACAGTTTTGTACATCACCAGCCTTTACCCGCTGCGCCGAGTTTCTCGGATGAGGGTGCGGCCAACCACACCCGATTGTGTGCAGATTACTCTCAAGCGGGCGTGGAGCTGTTTGTTTACGGCGATGATCTGTCAAATAGAGCTGCCGGCCCGAGAAAATATCCTGCGCGCCAGACGCTTCCTGCCAGTCAGGCGATCGCCCGCAGTCATGGACTTAACCCAGACAAAGTTGTTTTCGCCCGACAAAATCCGAACGCCATTGATCATGGTGTTTTTCACAACGACGTCATCGCGGTAGGCAATCTGGATCTGTTGTTCCATCACGAGTTGGCATTTGCGGATACCCAATCAGTCTATGGTCAGCTAAGCACGGCGCTGGGTTCGGATTTGCAGGTCATTGCAGTGCCCGTTGACGCTATCTCTTTGGAAGATGCCGTTCGTTCCTATCTTTTTAATTCTCAGTTGCTCGCTGTTCCTGGTCAGCAGGGAGCGCTCCTTGTCGTTCCAGAGGAATGTCGAGAAGTGCCGTCAGTCTATGAATATTTGACGGCATTGGAGGGCGAGTCTCCGCTGATTGATAAGGTACGGTTTTTTGATTTGCGTCAGAGTATGAAAAATGGAGGCGGCCCTGCTTGTCTGCGCCTGCGGGTTGTCATGAGTGAGCAGCAGATTGCAGAAACTGTTGCCGATGTCCTGATGACGGAGTCACTTTACCGACAGCTGCGTCACTGGATAGAAAGTCATTATCGGGACCGTCTCACCATGAATGACCTCCAGGATCCAAACTTACTCAATGAATGTCGGATCGCGCTGGACGAGCTTACCCAACTGCTGAAGATAGGCTCGGTTTACGACTTTCAGCGCCGCTGAATCCGCAATTTGCTGGTTGATGTTGCAGGTTTTGGACAGAGCAAGGTTGGGAAACGGCTCGAAACGCAGCGCATGCTCCTCGCTGGCCCCACCGAGAAATTGACCGTCCATAATGCGAGTTGCAGTGACGGTAGAAACCCCCATGTCGTCACCAACAAACACGATTTCATTTCGGGCAATACCGTTACTGGCGGCGCCCAGCTCCAGATTCCTCATCACGACAGCCTATCCGCTCGCAAACCAGGTCTCTTCGGACTCCTGTGCTCCGGCATAGGAGCACAGAGAAATAGCGATGTGCTGCAGGAGAGGGGATCACTTAAAAGTTTTGGGTGAAGCTATCGTCTTGTCTACCTAGGTCAGTGAAGCTGTTATTATTCGGTTCCTATGGAAGAAGAAAATCGCCTGATCTCTGAAGGCGCCATAGGACAATAAAGTCATCGGTCATAAGTGGGGTAGTAAGGAGTAAAAATGAACATTGTGATTACCTATTGCACGGCCTGAAACTACAGGCCTGCAGCGGACCGTGTGTCTGATGAAGTTTTGAAGCTCGGTGGCCATCAGGTGAGTTTTGTCGCCGGCAGTGGCGGAGTCTTTGAGGTGAACGTCGACGGCCTCATTATCTTCTCAAAAGCCGACAGTAATCGTTTTCCTGAGCCGGGAGAAATAGCCGGCCTTATAACAGGTGAATAACTCACTCTAAGCAAATCGCCATTACCAAAGAAAGATAGCAGCAGAGCCCAAATTGATTACCAAGCTTATCGCGATAACCGGTGCATCTGGGTCAGGCAAAACCTATTTGGCCGACGCCATAAGGCAGGCCCTGGCAGAGCAGGTTCCGTCGAATACAATTGGGTTGATTTCCGAAGATTCCTATTATCGGAACCTGGACCATTTGCCAATGGCGGAGCGAGAGCGGTTGAATTACGATCACCCAGACGCCTTTGAGCACGACCTTTTGCTCGGGCAACTGAGACAAATTAAGTCGGGTTTGACCGCAGAGGTTCCTTGTTATGATTACGCAGTGCATACCAGAGCACACCACTGTCAGATCATACAGCCCTCGCCCGTCCTGATTCTTGAAGGAATATTGCTGTTGCATGACGCGCGACTGCGTGATCACTATGATCTGAGTGTCTTCGTCGATACGCCACTTGATGTCTGTCTGTCGAGGAGGATGCAGCGAGACGTTCAAACCCGAGGCCGCAGCCGCGCATCTGTCGTCAGACAATTTGAGGAGACAGTCAAGCCAATGTACCGGAAGTTTATTGAACCGACACGGGCCTTTGCGGATCTTATTGTGTCCGGTGAAGAAGAGGTTTCTAATCTGGTGCGGGAACTGACCAACCGACTTGCTCTGGAAAAGCAAGACATACAATACTGACAACAAGGACCCCACTTCTGATGGAAACTCTGATCAGTCTGTTAGGCATCGGTATTTTGTTTGGGCTCGGTATTCTGTTGTCGGTCGAGCGCCATCAGATCAACTGGCGTACCGTGGGATTCGCACTGCTGCTGCAATTTGCTCTGGGGGGCATTTCGCTATACTTCCCACTCGGCGTGGCAGTTCTGGAGGCCATATCCAATGCTGTATCCAGCGTACTGAATAACGCGCAGGACGGCATCGATTTTGTCTTTGGCAGTATCGGTGCATTCGAGATGGGGTTCATCTTTGCTTTTCATGTACTGCCGGTGATTGTGTTCTTCTCTTCCCTGGTTTCAGTACTCTATCACCTGGGTATTATGGGCTGGCTTATCCGCATTATCGGCGGCGCACTCCAGCGTTTACTTGGAACAAGTAGGGCGGAATCGATGTCGGCCACTGCAAATATTTTTGTTGGGCAAACTGAGGCTCCGCTAATTGTGAAACCCTATATCGCTGACATGACTCGGTCCGAGCTGTTTGCCATCATGGTTGGTGGGATGTCGACAGTGGCGGGCTCGGTGCTGGCCGGCTACGTTCTGCTAGGTGTCGAAATTCAGTATCTGCTAGCTGCCAGTTTCATGGCCGCGCCGGGTGGATTTCTGATGGCAAAACTGTTGCTTCCCGAGGCGGAAAAAATAGTGAGCGAAGAGGAAGAGTTCACGCTGGAATTCGAAAGTCATGTCAATGTCATAGACGCCGCCGCATCTGGCGCCAGTAGCGGTATGTCACTAGCTTTGAATGTGGGTGCCATGGTGCTGGCCTTTGTCGGGTTGATCGCGCTGGTCAATACGTTGCTGAGCTCGCTGGGTGCAATGATTGGCCTTGCGGATTTGTCTCTGCAGCTTCTACTCGGATATGCGTTTCAACCGCTGGCATTCATCGTCGGCATCCCATGGGAGGAAACTAGATTGGCGGGGAGTTTGATCGGGCAGAAGCTGGTGTTTAATGAGTTTGTGGCTTTTGTT
>PBTW01000091.1 GCA_002729315.1 Gammaproteobacteria bacterium | reverse complement strand
TTGAGCGAGCAGTGGGTTGCCACCTGTAACGCCTGGTATCCCCGCGGTAATGTAATCGTTCACGTCATAGCCCGCTGGAACACCCAAGGCGGCGCAGTTACCGGCACGATTCGCTGACCCAAGATTTATGTTATCAGTTGAGCACGGATCATCCTGGAATGGAAAAAAGTTTGGCTGTTGAGGAGAATACAGCTCAGAGATGTTCGGAGCACGTACCGCCTCCGCTATGGTTCCGCGCAAAGTGAGGCCAAAGCCAGGTGAGTACCGTAGCCCAGTAGACCAGGCATCGTTGGTACCGACTGTACTGTAGTCGGCATAGCGGTAGGCGCCCGTCAGTTCTACCAGTTCGAAGAACGGTATGTCCGCTAGCAGGGGCGCATTGAGCTCTGCAAAGTACTCGAGTACATCGAATTCACCCGCCAAACCCGTGACTTGGTTGCCGTTAGAACCATCCCAAGTATTCTGGGTTTCTTCATAAGGGTTGACTGTGAAGGTGCTCTCCTCTTCCCGATACTCCACCCCGGCCGCCCATGAAATGGCTCCCGCAGGCAACTCAAAGAAGCTAGATGTAGTCCCTGCCAGTGATCCAAAAATCACGCGTTGCTCTAATTCCGAAACATCCAAAGCGTCGACGTATACGAAATCTGCGTTTGCTTGCGTGGTGGAGTTAAACCCCAGCGGATTGAATGGTGCACAGCCACTTTGTGGGCCGGGCGTGAAACTGACGAACTTTGTAAATTTTGAAAACGGTGTAAACCCTCCGTCGTTAACGAAAACGGGCACCGGGTAGGCACCGGGCCCGATTATGGGCAATGCCGTAGGGTCAATATTTGAGCGACAAACGATCTCGCCCGTTGCCGGATCTATAGTTGAGTCCAAGGCCGCGTAGAAGCGGTCCTCCAAACGCAAGTTGAAATTATTGGTGTTAACAGTGGTCGAGCCGTAGTTGTAGGACAATTCATATTCAATGCCATCTGCAACATCAATTTCGCCTTCTAGCCCGGCGACAATACGGACAGTCTCGCGTTCCACTATATCGCCAGGCATCACGTTGAGGTCGTCGCTGTCTCTGCTAGCGCCGAAACCATAGAAACTCCCATCATTAGGGTTAGGTGGGATTATCCCAAGCCCCTGAAGATCAGAGATTTGCTGCAGGAGGGCGGGCGACAAGTAGGGGTTATCGTAAGCGATAGGTATACCGTCATTGAAGTCTACCCCCTGGATGTTTGAATTTTCGGAAAAAGCGTACTTCGATTCTAGGAAGAAACTAACACTCTCGGTTATTTCATAACTACCGTTGATGTTGACTGAGTAACGTTCCTGAGGAGGCAGCACGGTCTGCCGGACGGACTGTAGTCCGTCGCCAATGCCATAAGCCTGATTGACATTAGCCGGCATGCCCGGATTGTAGACGCGGGGAATCCCATTGAACGGGCTGTCTACCACCTGAGCGACCGGGATCTGCGTTCCGGGGATGAGTGGAATACCTGTTCCGGCCTTGACACCAGCGATACCAGGTCTGATGGAGTTGTAGAAAGGATCGCCACTAGCGATATTAAACACGCCTTGGGCAGATGAAATCGGATTCGTGGTCGGCGTTACAAAAAGGCGAGTGGCGTTAGGATTCAAACCATTCGCAGCCGCAATCGCCGGCGTGGCATTGATATCATTGCCCACGTATGGCCCAGCGAAGGACCGTTGATCCTCCAACACTTCAGCGTTTGTTAGGCCCTCAATCGCAATTACTGCCTCACCCCGCCCTTCTGCAAATTCAAAGCCGGTACCGACTGAGAGATAGTGCTCATTAGCGTCCCAGCGATCAGTAACACCAGTCTGCGCTGTCACCTCAATACCATCGAAATCACCGCCATCTCGTAAGATGAAATTTACCACGCCCGAAACGGCGTCAGCCCCGTAGACCGAAGATGCGCCTCCAGTTAACGTTTCCACACGCTGCAGCATTACCGACGGAATGGAGTTGACATCTACAGCGGCCGATCCTTGACCACCAGCGACGTGGCGCCGTCCATTGACCAGAGTCAACGTTCGTACTGCGCCTAAGCCCCTCAGATTGAGGAGGCCAAGTCCGACGTCAGAATCGGTGGTACCTGCGCTTTGAATGGCGGAAAAGTTTGCAGGAAGAGAGTTGTTAAGAGCTGGCGACTCACGGAGTAGCTCGCCAAGATCGACCTGGCCAGCTGTTCTAATAGTGTCACCACCCAAAACAGCGACCGGGCTTGCCGCCGCAGTAGCGCTGTCTCTCGCGATGCGCGAACCGGTTATCACAACTTCTTCAATACCTGCTTCTTGTGCCTCAGCGCCTACTGCGCCCAGAAAGGTCGTAGCACAAAGCGCCCCAATGGCAACGGCTAATGGTTTCTGTTTCATTACATGCCCCTTGCTGTATCCAGCGATATAATCGGCAGACCCGACGCTGCTAGGCGCTGGCGTAAGACTCCGAATAGGTGTGCGTCCCAAAACCGTGCAGGGACATTTCAGTATTTGCTGTGTAGGGTGTGATGCAAGTACAGTGCCAGCCCCGGGGAAAGCAGAGATCGAGGCAGCAAATTTCGAAAGTTTGGGCGTGAATGTGGCGTAGCCTGAGGAAACAGCAACGAGAAAGCGGCTGCTTTTTGCATGTGTTGAAGTGTATTGGGGCGTAATGGGTTTTGGAACGTTTTGGTGCGAAATTGGCGCACTTCACCGAATTAGTGCTCGATGCTTGGTGCGAAATTGGCGCACTTCACCGAATTAGTGCTCGATGCGCGAGCAGCTCCCCAGGATCGTCCAGATTGTGATGGTTGGTCAACTCAAGGTCATACAGAAATATTCTTGCTTAGGGACCCAAAGGTTGAATTACCCGCAAGGCCCAGAGCAGCGGTGCCCCATAAGCCGCCCCTTTGCTTGACCCCAGTTGTGATTGAGCTCGGTTTGTTTCGACATCGATGGTTTAGTTAGCAAAAGGCCTAAAGTCAAAGTCCCAACTCATCCGCCACAGCAACCCAATGGCATGTTTATTGCTTAGAGTTCTTAATATTTTGATTATGAAATCTGCGCCCGGGGGGACCATCGGCATCAACGATCTCCCGCAATTTGCCTCCAAAGTGATCATAGGAATGCGCAATCAACTGACTGTCTCCTCCAATACCGTTGATAATGGCATAACCCGTCGAGCGGTCTGCCGTCTGATGCTGTGGGTTCCATTTGCACTTTCGCTTGTGCCAGCAACTGCGTCTGCTCATTTACTAAATATGACGGAGATTCACCTCGATGCGACCCAGCCTGATAATGTAAATCTAGATATAGATATCGATCTCGGTCAATCTCTTATGACCGCTGAAGAGTATTGGAGCGCCACGTCTAGCAATTTAACCGAACAAGCTGAAGCCCTCCGACCGATAGCCTCTGAAATCAAATCAGGCTTACAGGTTAAGGTGAACGGTATCGTCGTCAGTATTGAACTAGATTCATGGCAGCTAACCGCGTCTTCGCTTCAGGCAATTAAAAACCCTCTTTCTCCGCAGATGGCTCAGTTGTTCTTTAAACTGAAATCGCCAATACCTGCAGACGCCTCTGTTGAACTGCTCATTAATGACCAGCTCGAAGTCCCTTGGCCAGCCCTGTTGCGTTTAGATCACGCCGCGTCCCTATTGCCCACCTCAAGATTGCTCACAGAGAAGGAGCGAAGTAGCCGACCGATTTTTTTAGGAGAAAAAGCTGAATCAATCGAGGGCGAGGGCTTTAGCACAAACGCGGTTTTAGCGGTTCAAGCGCTCGCGCCGGGTTTGACATGGATAGCGCTGGGTTTCCAACACATCATACCTAGGGGCCTAGACCACATTGTGTTTGTCCTGGGTCTGTTCTTCCTCTCCACTGGAGTAAGGCAACTGATATTGCAGGTCAGCTGCTTCACCCTCGCGCATTCGCTGACCTTGGGCCTAGCCACGTTTGGTATTGTTTCAGTCCCGGCCTCGATCGTGGAACCGCTCATTGCTGCGTCGATTGTGTGTATTGCATTGGACAACTTACACAGCGAAAAAATTGCTCGCTGGCGGTTAGCTATGGTGACTTTGTTTGGTTTACTTCATGGGTTAGGGTTTGCCTCAGTGCTGAGTGACTTAGACTTGCCGCCGCAAGACTTTCTGTCGTCGCTCCTCCTGTTCAATCTTGGGGTCGAGGTTGGCCAGTTGACTGTATTAGCCATAGCCTTTCTGGCCGTGGGGTGGATGCATCGCTGGGCTCAGTATGCGGAAAGAGTCGCACGGCCCGCTACAATCACGATCGCCGGTATTGGTGCGTACTGGTTTATCAAAAGAGTATCAGTAATATGAATAAGAACTCAGCCGGATTCACAAACATCAAAACCATTGTGTCTGTAGCGTTCGTGGCAGTTTGCGTTGCAGTCTTTGATGTCGCATTCTCGGCTCTGAAAGAGCCTCCTTTAACCTTTCCTATTGATGGCAGAGCGTCAGGTACATTCCCGAGTGAGTGGATTCATGGTTCAAAATCAGCCATGGATAACACGGATCCAGCAGTGCAAGTCCACGCCTACAATGATCACACCTTCATTCTTCGCGAGAATAAAGCGATTAATTACGAAGGAGTCTTCATGTACCTTTTCTTCGGAAATGGCGTGGCGATGCTGATAGATCAGGGCTCAACGTCTTCGCCTGCACTATTTCCACTTAGGGAGGTAGTAGACAAGATTATTCGGGAATGGGAAGAACAACATCAACAATCAGACATCGAACTCATCGTTGCGAACAGCCATCTGCATGGCGACCACTACGCCGCCTGGAATCAATTCGTAGACCGCCCAAATACTATTATGGTTGGTCTAACCCACGAAGAAATGATGGCCTTTTGGGGAATTGATAATTATCCACAGGAGATCGTTACTTATGATCTTGGCGGCCGCGAGCTTGTTGTAACGGGTACTCCTGGGCATCAAGGTTCTGAGTTAGCTATCTATGACGGATGGACTGATTTATTGTACACCGGCGATATGTTCTACCGTGGTCGCCTGTATTTGGAGGACTGGGATGCGTGGGTTGCGAGCATACGAAAGTTACGACGCATCGCCGATCGAAACCCGGTCGTGCACCTTGTAAACAACCACATTGAAATGACAGCAGAACCTGGCATCGACTACCCAATCGGGACAACGTGGCAGCCGAATGAGCCACCGATGCAGATGACTCTGGAGATGCTTGATCAGGCGGTAGAAGCAACTTACGAGGTCAACAGCCCAGGGATTTATATCTACGACGATTTTCTCATCTACAATCAAATCCCCTGGTACACCACAACGGACCTATAGCGATGAATGCTAGAAATATACTGATTTTGTTCTTGATCATGGCCGCCGCCACCCAATTGCTAGCGCAGGAAGACTTTAGTCGCGAATTGGCCGCGCCAGGCAATCTTCGCTTTACCTGGATCCACGGGAGTATATCCGCAAAAGCCAATACTGATGTTCGGATTCAGGTTCATCGTTACAATGAACACACCTACATTCTTCGGCAAAATCCGGCCATTCATTGGGAAGCCCCGTTCATGTATTTGTTGATGGGAAATCAACAGGCTCTGCTTCTTGATGCCGGCGCTACTGAGGAGGAGGAATTCTTTCCGCTAAGCGATGTTATTGATGGCATATTGCAAAGCTGGGCGCACGCGCACAGGGTAGAAATACCCGACTTAATTGTGATGCCACTGGGCTCAGATCAATCACAAACTGCAGCGCTAGACCAATTCGCCGAGAGACTTGAAACAAAGATTTTTGCGCCTGGTTCTGAAGCTCGCGCGAACGTCATCGCAGACCAACAATTAGATCTGGGGGGGCGAGCTCTTTCCGTCATGCCCACTCCGGGCCTAAACGATTCAGCGATAACCATCTACGACCCCTGGAGCGACTTGCTACTCACCGGCAACACCTTCTATCCAGGACGCTTAGTGATCAGAGACTTTGATGCCTATCGGGAGTCTCTTCAGAGGCTTGTGCAACTTGCACAGGAAGAGCCCATCAGTCATATTTTTGGCGGCCGCATCGAGATGACTAATCGACCCGGGCTGGATCATCGACTTCGTTCCAACTACCGCCCAGGGGAGCATTCGCTGCAACTCGAGCCAGGGCTACTCGAAACTGCTCTGCAAGCAGTAAACCTTATTAACGGTGAGACCGATATTCGGATTCTGGATGATTTTATTTTGATGAATGGAGTAGGTCGTGGCGCGCGTGATTGGGGCTTTCCAGTTTACATTCCAGAGGAGTTTGCCACTGCCAACACCCGATAAAAGGGTGCTGGGCAGTTGCAGATTTGGGAAACGCTGCATACGAACAAGTAATACCGAGAGAACAAACACAAATCCAGCCGCAAGTGGTCTAACGAGCCGGGCAAAGGTTGCGGTAGTAGGGGTCAACTTGACGCGCTCTTGATATAGCTTCTCCAGGATCCAAGCTCTGAGATATCTTCAGCGCCCGCAAGGCCTGCTTCTTCACAAATGAAGCCGCTCACCCACTCACCACTGATTAGCTCCAGCTTACCAATACCCAGTGGGTGCGGGATCGCGGAAACAAATGCCCCAAATTCCGCTACCGGCACCGACCAAACTTCCACCTTTATCCGGTAACCGTTATTCTCGTGGCGCACTAGCCCGGGGCGTTTTACCGGCCCGCCCGCCAACGCGTAAAAACGGTAGTTTTCGCTGGTTTCAGTTTCTGCTACGAGTGTCGCCCCGCGCTCTGCGAGCTGCCAATTGAGCGGCATTCCGCTCAAATGCGCGCCGCACACCGCTACCTGAACCTGATCGCTAGTAGTCACAACAGGCAAATTTGAGTCACGCTGATAAACCTTACCCGATGCCCCCATAGGTAAGCGCTGCTGACGCTCCCAACGCAGCGCCTGATTCAGCAAGCTGGTTTCACGAAAGCAAGGCGCAATGAGGGTCACTCCAAACGGAATCCCGTTACTCATGAATCCTGCCGGCACAGCCACACCACACAGATCGAGCAAATTCATATAGTTTGTGTAGAAGCCCATGTTCGAATTAAGTGTAATCGGGTCTTCAAGTAACTCACGAATCAGATAGCTTCGAGGTGCCGTCGGGCTGACCAAAAAATCTATCCGCTCAAACAAACCTTTTGTGCAAGCCCGGTATGCCTGGAGTTGGTACTCTGCCTTGAACGCGGCGACGGCATCCAGTTGCTTCGCGCCCTCCACGATCTCCCTGACGACCTCGTGAACCGCCTCCGGCCGCTGCTCCAGGATCGTTTCCAGCGCAGCATACCTCTCGGCGACCCAGGGGCCCTCATAGAGCAATTTAGCCGCCCGCAGCAATGGCTCGACATCCACCTCGACAAGCTCGGCGCCGAGCGAATGCCAGGTACTGATCGCCCGATCGAACAGCTGACGTCCCGATTCTTCTCCGAAAAACTCGAGCTGATCAGAGCGGGGTATGCCTACTATAGGTTTGTCTGAGGTTCTGCCAAAGAAGCGGTGGCTGTTGCTCATTGGATTTGATCTGGAATACGCGTCACCGGCTTCAGATTTTGCTAGTAGGGAGAACACAAGCTGAGCATCAGAAACGCACAGCGCGAACACGCTGGGACAATCCAGAGTCCGGCATGCAGGCAACACACCGGACATACTCAGCAATCCCCTGGACGGCTTCAGGCCATAGATATTGTTGAGCATCGCCGGAACACGACCAGAGCCGGCAGTGTCGGTGCCAAGAGAGAAGCTCACCAGCCCAAGCGACACCGCAACTGCTGAACCTGCGCTTGAACCGCCGGAAATCGTCTCTGGATCGAAAGCGTTTCTGCAGGGCCCCCAGGGTTTGGGCGAGCGAGTCCCTACCAAGCCAGTCGCAAACTGATCCATGTTGGTTTTACCGAACGGAATGGCACCCGCATCAATCAGCAATTGCACGACATAGGCTGAGCGGTCCGGCCTGAAGGCGAACTCCGGACAGGCTGCGGTAGTCGGCACACCGTCAAGGTCGATGTTATCCTTGATGGCGAATGGCACACCGTAAAGCGGGAGTTTCTCACTATCACCTGTCTCGAGGCGCTGCAGATAAGGCTCAAGCTCTGACGCCGTAAGCTGATGAATCCAGATATTGTGCGCGTGGAACTGGGCTGACCTCTCAGTTAAATACTCCATCAGCTCTCGGGGCGTGAAGTGCCCGCGTGCATAACCCTGCTGAACCGCTTCGATATCAGGAACAAAATCGTCTTGTATCATCACTCCGCCTCGATAAAAACAAGTGGCATACCGGCCTGAACCGACGCACCTGCTGGCTTCAACATTTTATGAATTCTGCCGGCGCAGGGAGCGGAGACTTCGATTTCCATTTTCATGGATTCCAGGATCAGCAGAGCCTCGCCTTCGTCGACCACGTCGCCCTCGTCAACGGCCCATTTCCAGAGGCTGCCAGCAACCGGACTGTCAACCGCCTCAATACCCTCAGGCACCGCTTCCTGCTCAGCGTCCGGTTCTGGCACCTGCTCTTCGAAATGGAACTGGCCCGTCATTTTCCAGCTGTCCAATTCGGCGTCGAATGCTGACTGCTGGGTCTGCTTGAACTTCGCGATCGATGCACTGTGTTTGTGAAGAAACGCCTGATAGTCAACTAGGCTGAATTCTGTTTCCTCAATGTCTATGGGGAACTTACCCAATGGAAAATCTTCCCTGATCCGGGCCAGTTCTGCCTCGTCCACTTCATAAAATTGGATCTGATCAAAAAACCTCAACAGCCAAGGCTGAGGGAATGCAGCCGTCTGACGGTGCCTGTTCCACATCTGCAGTGTGCGCCCAACGAACTGATAACCGCTGGGACCTTCCATCCCGTAAATACAAAGATAGGAGCCGCCGATACCTACAGAATTTTCGGCGGTCCAGGTCCTTGCCGGATTATATTTTGTCGTCACCAGTCGATGCCTCGGATCGACAGGAGTGGCAACAGGCGCACCGAGATAAACATCACCTAGTCCCATCACCAGATAGCTTGCTTCAAACACAATCTGCTTTACCGCTTCAACAGACTGAAGGCCGTTTATGCGACGAATGAACTCAATATTGGAAGGGAACCATGGCGCATTTTTGCGCACTACCTGATCATACTTTTCAATCGCAAGTTTGCACTGCGAATCGTCCCACGATAGGGGCAAGCGGATTATTCGCGAAGGCACCTTGGTCTTTTTGTGGTCTGCCAGCTGTTGAATGAGTCTCTTAAGATGTTTGAAAAGAATGCCATGCGCGATTCGGAGCGGATCAAAATGTACCTGCAGGCTCCGTATGCCCGGCGTTAGTTCGAGTACACCTGCGATTTTTTCCTGATCGAGGGATAACATTAGGCGGTGCGCCAAGAAACGTAATTCGATATCCAGCACCATCTCTCCGAATTCGACTAGCACCCAACTGTCACCGCTGTATCTCAGCTTGACCTCAAGCCCGTGAAGCGGAACGGATTCAACACTCGTAGTGTAATCCGCGACCGCAATCGTCTCACCCGCCATGGCGCGCAAATTGTTTATCTCTTCAAGGCCAAGCTTGAGTTCTGAGACCGCAGATTCAGTAGTGACTGCGATAAACCTGATGGTGTCCCCTGCTGCCAGCTGGCCAATTTTCCACAAATCGGCGCTGATGACGGTCGCCGGACAGACAAAGCCGCCTAGAGAAGGACCATCAGGGCCGAGAATGACCGGCATATCACCAGTGAAGTCTACGGTGCCGAACGCATAGGCGTTGTCATGAATATTGGAGGGATGCATCCCGGCTTCGCCGCCATCGCTCCGGGCCCATTCAGGTTTTGGACCGATCAGTCTGACACCCGTGCGGCTTGAGTTATAGTGAACTTTCCAGTCTTGCTTATAAAAATCCTGAATATAACCCTCGGTGAAAAACTCCGGTGCTGCATGGGGCCCGGGTATCACCCGAAGCGACCAGTGGTTAGTGATCTTCGGTAACAGTGCTATCGGGACCACAGGCACTGGCAAATCATCTGTTGGTTTACAGGGCTTAAGATGCAACACGTCCCCACTGCGCAAGGCCCTGCCCGCATGCCCGCCAAACTGCCCGAGGGTAAAGGTTGATCTTGACTGCAGGTAAGTGGGACATTGTATTCCCCCCTGAATCAGCAGATATGCCCGGGCACCATAGGCGCTGATTTTGCCGATAGTCAGCTGCTGACCTGCCTTAATTTTTAGCACCGACCAGAAAGAGACTTCTTCTCCATCTATATCAGCGGACATGTGTGCACCTGTCAGAACGATCCTCGTGTCTGAGAGAAAACGCAGAGTCGGGCCACTAAGCGTCAATTCCAGTCCTGCTGCGTCTATATTATTGCCAAGCAGCTGGTTGCCCAGTCGAAAACTGCGACTGTCGAATGGGCCGGACGGAGGCACACCAACGTCCCAATGCCCAAGCCGCCCCGGAAAATCCTGCACGGTCGTCATCGTGCCGGGGGTCAGCACCTCCAATGCAAACTTTTCAAAGTGAAAATGAGCTAGGGTATTGGTGAAATAGCGCCCCTCTTTCACCGGCCCGGAAGCCAGCAAGGCCTGCAGATAGTCCAGATTGGTCTCAATGCCGTAAATCGTTGTTTCTGACAGTCTGTGCCGCAAGCTGGCCAGCGCCTCCTCTCGGCTGTCAGCATAGACAATCATTTTGGCGAGCATTGGATCGTAATAAGGGCTGACCTCAAGACCGGATTCTATCCAGTGATCGACTCGCAGCTTGGAGCCAGCCAAAGGAGCCTCAGATGCCTCGCCGGCTGACGGAAACGCCACTTGAGAAAGCAGACCCGCGCAGGGGCGAAACTCTTTAAAAGGGTCTTCCGCATAAATGCGGCTCTGTACAGCATGACCGGACGGGCGTATGACATCGGCAAGGGTGGTAAGTTGCGGCAGAGTCCCATCGGCTAGGCGAACCATCCACTCTACGAGATCGATCCCGTAGATTTCCTCTGTCACGCCATGCTCCACCTGCAGACGCGTGTTTACCTCAAGAAAGTAGAAGCGCTGAGTATCCGCATCGAGGATAAACTCAACTGTTCCTGCACTCCGATAGCTCACCGACTGCAGCAGTCGAGAAGCCACCTCGCTCAGTGACCGGCGAACTGTGTCGGACAGATTCGGCGCGGGAGTCTCTTCGATAACCTTTTGATTCCGACGCTGTGCAGAGCAGTCACGCTCACCTAGCGTAACCACATTACCTTCGCCATCACCGAACACCTGAACTTCGATGTGCCGGGCATTTTCTACGAACTTCTCCAAAAAAAGATCTGCGTTGGCGAAATTGTTTGCGCTCATTTGCGCTACAGAGTCATAAGCCTTGGTAAGTTCTTCGGAATCCCAGCAAAGCTGCATGCCGATGCCTCCGCCTCCAGCAGTGCTTTTTAGAATCACCGGATAACCAATGTCTTCTGCCTCAGAGAGTGCTTCTTCTACCCCGCTTAACACGCCGGTGCCCGGCAGCAGTGGAACCTCCTGCAACTCCGCAAGCTTCCTGGCGCGATGCTTCAGCCCGAAAGCTTCAATCTGGGTCGCTGTCGGCCCAAGGAACTTCAGCTTATTGGCGGCACACGCAGACACAAAATCGGTGTTCTCGCTAAGGAACCCATATCCGGGGTGTACAGCATCTGCAGAGGACTGCTGGGCAACTTCAAACAGCTTATCCTGATCGAGATAGGTCTCACGAGCAGTCCCTGTACCGAGGCAGTATGCTTCGTCAGCCTGGCGAACATGCAGAGATTCACGGTCCGCTTCCGCATACACAGCAACGGAGCCAATTCCCAGTTCTTTTAGCGTGCGGATAATACGAACAGCAATGGCGCCACGGTTCGCAATGAGTACTTTGTTTATTTTATGAGAAGCTGAAGTCATCGTGCCTCATACGCCCCAGGTCAAAATTCCAGTAGGAGTTGGGTTAATCGCATTGCACGGATTGTTAAAATGCGGGTGGTTGCTAATAAGCCCCAGGCCAACAGAGCGGACGTGAATACGGTCCTCATACATCATCTCCTGGTAAGTAAAAATCTCGAACATCGCGTTAATCCTCGTTGTTACACCGTTTATATTGATCACGAATGCTCAGACAAAAGCATCAGCGATCACGCCATCTCCCGGGCTTTTGTCCCGCCGTGTAACCTGCAGACGCGACCTTTTTTTGTCGCGTCGATCGAGGTCGCTGACTCTCGGATCAGTCGCGCGCCATTCGGCGCCGGGACCCTTGTCAGCTACTCTGATTCTCTGCACAGGAAGATTCTGTAGCCCAAAATCTCATTCAGTCCTGCGCGTCGGTTTTCTCCCCTGACCCAACAAAGCGTGAGAGATCCAGACCAGCTGCCTCCTCTGTCGCCGAGGGCGGGTGGATCAGTTCATCAAGACGCTGACGCGCAGACAAAAACTCGGGCTGTAAAAACTGCGCGGGAGAACGCGGTCTTGGAACAGGAACCTCGATCACCTCGTTGACCCGACCCGGATTTGCATCGAGAACAAGAATGCGATCGGCCAGATAAATTGCCTCATCAAGATCATGAGTGATAAACAGAACTGTAGTATCAATGTGCCGCCATATCTCAAGCAGATAGGATTGCATTTTCGATCGCGTTTGTGCATCTAGGGCCCCGAAAGGCTCGTCCATCAGCAGGATGCGCGGCTTTGCCGCGAGTGCTCTCGCAATTGCGACTCTTTGCTTCATGCCCCCAGACAGTTCGTCCGGGTAGACGTCGGCAAATTTTTCCAAACCAACAAGCTGAATCCATTGAAGCGCGTCACGACTTGCGTCAGCATCTCCAAGTCCCTGATTGCGCAATCCAAACATCACGTTTTTCTTAACGGTTAGCCAGGGAAACAGCGTGTATCCCTGAAATACCATGCCACGGTCTGGTCCCGGGGTATCGACAGGGTGTCCTGCCAAAAGCACCTCCCCGGTGGTAGCGGCTTCCAGCCCGGCCAGAACTCTGATCAAAGTAGACTTGCCGCAGCCGGAGGGCCCGATAACCGTCACGAACTCGCGTCGATGAACACGAAAGTTCACTCCCTCCAGTGCTGTCACCGGACCGTTCGCAGATTCAAAGGTTTTGCCGAGTTCGGAGACTTCAAGGATCACATCGCGTCGCTTCAATTCGTCAAAGCGGGCCTTGACTGTCTCACTCTGAACTAGATAACTCGGAAGTTGCAGGTCTGCCATGCTCAACTGATCACTCTTACCTCAAGCCTTGTGGCTCGCTCGTTCCCAGGGAAAGAGCGTCTTGCCCAGTTTTGCGAGTACCACGTCAGACAGCAGCCCAATAATGCCGATCATGATGATCGCGGCGAATACATTATCAAAATTCTGATACCGTGCCTGCTGTGTAATGAACCAGGTGATACCCGAACTAGTGCCAATGAGTTCTGCAACAATTAGATAGGTCCAGGCCCAGCCCAGCAGAATCCGCTGATCTCGATACAGCTGTGGAAGGATGCCGGGGATGACAACCTTAAACAAAAGCTGCCTGCGGTTTGCTCCGAGGGTAAGCGCCGCTTCCAGCAGCGAGATGTCGAGTTGTCTTGTCGTATTGGCGACAACCAGAACCTGTTGGAAAAAAGTCCCTATGAAGATGATGGCGATTTTGGGACCATCATAAATACCGAGTATAGCGACCGCCAGGGCGCCGAAAGCTGGCGCTGGCAGATATCGGAAGAATTCAACGAACGGCTCCTGGATTCTCGACACGGCTGCGAAAGTGCCGCACAGGATGCCCATTGGGACGCCGACGACAGACGACAACATAAAGCCCCAGAAGATAATCTGGATACTGTGCCAGAGACTCTGATGGAGCCATTGTTCACTGCGCCGCTGTGGCTCTGTTGTGAAAGAGGTATAAAATGCAACTGCCACTTCGTGTGGTGCCGGCAAATAAACCGGATTCGCGCGCACACCGTCAGGGAGACTTCCTCCAGCAGCTCGCTGGCGTTCAAGCTCCTCGTTGAACGCAGCGCGCTCTACCTGCATTCCCTCCTGAAAATAACTGACAGAGCCGGGCTCTGTGATTTCGATGTTGGGGTGCCAGATGAACGGCGCATAACTGACGGCTGCCCAGAGCAGAAGGGGTAAGAAAAACGACAAACCTGTCAGCGCTCTCTCTCGTTTGGGTGACAGCGCTATCCGGGGAGCTAACCAGGCAGAAGAACTCATAATTCGTACCGGCAACTCAGACTACAGACCCAGGGTAAAACTCGCGTCTACATATGCGTCTAGATTCTGGGGCTCGCGATATACGTCATATTTACGGTTGAATTCATCGGAGATCCGTGACGAGCCAAGTAAGGAGTCGAAACCTTCGGTCTGCTGAAAATACCCTTTGGCTTCTTCCAGCGTCAGAAGCTTGGTGCCCGCGAGCAGCGGCGCGTATTGGTCGGGCGTGAGTCCCACCCGCGCCGCCATGATGGAGATGGCGTCTGCCGCGGTTGCCGGATCAAGAATGTAATCCACCACGCGGTACCAGACTTCAACCACCTTGCCCCAGTCTTCCCGATTAGCGTTCAGACTAGTCGGTGAGACCGCGAGGACATCGTAGATCAGTCCAGGCTGGTCGCCAGAAGTGTAGATTGCGGTGGATCCGGGAACCCTGCTGAGGCTCTGGCCAGAGTTCGGCTGCCACGCCACAATCGCGTCGACGTCGCCAGACGCTAATACTTGTGGAGCCTCATTGGTCGGGATATTAATTAGCTCAACATCGGCCTCCGTGAGACCAACGCTTTCTAGCGCTTCGAGAAGCAGAAGGTGACCAACAAACCCAATCTCGACCCCAACTCGCTTGCCCTTTAGGTCGTCGACGGACCGAATACCCGGAGCAGCCACCACCATGTCATTACCGTTGCTGTAGTCGCCCACCAAAATCATTACTGCCTGAGCACCGGTAGATCCGGTAACCAGTGTGTCACCATTGGTCATCGTTACTGCGTCGAGCTGGCCGGCGGCAAAGGCCTCCATCGAGGCGGCGTAGTCAAACCACTCGAACTCCACATCAAGCCCGGCTTCTGCAAACCACTGTTTTTCGACAGCAACTTCCCAGGCCACCCAGCCTGGCCAGTCGCTGTAGCCGACGACCAATGGCCTGGCCAACGCTGACGCGGTCAAAGTCGCACTAAACAATGCCAAGCATAAACGTAGTACTAGCGATCTGTGTAAGCTAAGAAACATGTCCGACTCTCACGAATTGTCTTGTTACAGATTCATGCAACCGTCATGCCAGTGCAGCCAATTCCCCTGAATTGCACAGTTTTAGGGCTTAAAGGATGCATAAAGGTGCCAAAAGGCCGGCTAAGAATGGTCCATCGTGGTGCGTTTTATTATGCT
>PBTW01000090.1 GCA_002729315.1 Gammaproteobacteria bacterium | reverse complement strand
ATCAGAGGCGGCGGCCAGATCGTCAACGTTGTGCTAGTAGACGAACCCAGTCGCTCAAGCACCACTGTGCAATTGCGCTCAGATGTCATACAGGATGGCACATTTGACCCAGGTGGTCAGCTCTCTCATAACGGTCAGAGCGGCGATCTCAACTACCTTTTCAGTCTGGAAGCGGATCCTCGCTACCGGGCTTGGGAGGGCCGGGAGTTGAGTTTCACGCCAAACGGCGAACTGATCGAAGTTCGCAGAGAGTCTCGCTCCCGGGACGAAACCCAACTGCAAACTAGCATGAATCTGGGCTACAGCTTTCCCAAAAGCGTGCTGCAGTTTAACGCCCTTTATGAGTCGTTGGGTGAAGTCCCGGACAAGCGCTTCCGAACCATTACCTACCTCACTGATCATTCCTCGCGCATTGAAACTGAGTCAAACATGTCCCGGCGTGATGCCTGGGAACTGGGTGGTGACTTTGAGCACGATTTCATCGATGCTGGCACCTATCGCTTCCTATTTTTAGTCAACGACCGCGATTCGACGAACGATCGTAACCGCTTTCAACACACCGACGGCCGCAGTACTCAGGACCTCTTTATCCGAAACGCAGGGCGGGATCGGGAGCGTATTGCCCGCACCTCCTATACCTTCGATCTCAGTGACATACAGGGATTGGAGTTGGGCATTGAGGGGGCCCAAACCATCAGGAATTCGAACCTGATGCTCGGGCGCGCTATCGACGGCATGTCGGACCCTGCCTGGGCAAATCTGGTGCCCGTTTCCGTACCAAATGGCGTTTCAACAGTACAGGAACTACGCTATGAAACGTTCGCCAACCACAACTGGCGAATCAACGACAGGATGTCTTTGGAGAGCGCCATGATCGTTGAGACATCAACAATTGAACAAAGTGGAGACGTCAGCAATGCTCGTGATTTCCAGTTCTTCCGGCCTCGCATTGACTACCGTTTTGACATCACACCCAGCCTGCAGTTGCGCGCGGGCCTGAGAAAAGACGTTGAGCAACTCAGCTTCTCTGACTTCAGCGCGTCAGTGGATGGCGGAGATGAAGATAGAGACACTCTGGCTGGAAATCCTGAAATCCGACAGGAGCAATCCTGGCGTTATGAACTCAATCTCGAAATGCGCTTGCCGAATGACTTGGGCGTCGTTAATTCACAGTTCTGGTACCGCGACGTTACCGATCACATTGACCGAATCGATGTCTCCACGAGTGAAGGCACTTTAGCTTCAGCTCGGGGAAATATCGGAGATGGAAAGCGCTATGGGTTAAATTTGGACCTTAGCACCAAACTCGACAACTTCGGTTTACAGAATGCCCTGCTGACTACGGCGGTGAAACTTCGAGATTCTCAGTACATTGATCCTTTTCTCCGGATCAAGCGGCGCGAGCGCGGTAAAGGCCGATGGCAGGCAAACGTCGGCTTTCGTCACGATGTCTCGGCTCGTGGACTCACCTATGGTCTAAACTATTCGAATAACTCTAACGGCAGCACAGCCCGTCTTGCCATAGATATCGATGATATTGAAGAGCGCATCGAGGCGCCGCGCCTTTCTGCTTATATAGAGAAACGCGCTTTTGGAAATCTGATGTTCCGTTTCGAATCCAGCAACCTGACAGATGCAGAATGGTGTCGGAAACGAACGCGGTTCGTCGGCCCAACAGCCAACGGCGTTATGGAGGAGTTCGAAGACTACTGCAATGGTGGGGGCATGGAGCTTGCATTCAGGGTCCGCACCACTTTTTGACAAAAAGCCAGCTTCCGCGACACCACCCTGAGCATGCAGTGCCATACAATCGCGAAATCTCATCGTGCATCGTTCAAATCTCGAGCACAGCGATGGCAAAACCTCATAGCAGCGCATTGGTTACATAGACTAAGTCTGGCGGCTCTGCCGCTAGGTACGAAGAAGATTTCAGCTTATGAGAAATGTGAATTTTAGACTGCTAGGGCTTTAGCGCACGCAGCGACATCATGAGAAAACCGGTGAACGCCGCGTTGTTCGGCGACAACGAAGGACTGACACGCGACTTCATGTCAAGAATCTGCCTACGATAGGACTCATAGAACTCCCAGCTTGGCTGCGGCCTGTACGCCAGGTGAGACAGCTCGAAATATTTGATTACCCCTTTTGCAGTGGTGGGCTTCACAAAAACCTCATTTTGAGGGTGGAAATAAACCGGCAGGATCGTAAGCAGTGACCACTTCGCAAGCCTTCGGCTTTGCAATATCGACAGCACCATTTCAAATCCCATTCGCTGTTTGCCGTGCAGCAGATTGTTGAAACCCGCCGCCAGAGCTTCGCGTTCAGCCGAATTGAGAGACCTGATCAGGTCGCGGAATTTTGGTTTTTCAAACAGCGAGATCATTGAGGAGCGACCGATGTAGCGCACCATATCGTCAACAACCGCCCCGGAATGTTTGAATTTGGATTTGGCAAAGCTGTCCTGAACCTGATCCACCAAGCGAGTCATGTTGTGTTTCTTTCTGATCAACCTGATTTCCGGATCCTCAAACCCTTGAGGGTAACTGGCAAAAAAAGCCGCCTCTGCCTGCTTTAACTTCTTGAGGTTCATGAATCCTGCCCGCTGCTACGAAACAAACAAAAAAAGGGGCTCTGCCGAGCCCCTTTGATAGCGCATCGAGCACTGAGTCTCAATCTAGTCTGCAGGTTCCAGTCTAACGATTGGGCTTGGACCAGCCTGCCGATCAGAAATCGCAAGGTAGATATATCCGTCAGGACCTTGTCTCACGTCGCGTATACGGCCCATGTCGTAGGCCAAGGTCTCTTCCATAACGACGTTTCGGTACTCATCGTCAAGATGGACTCGTGCGAGTTGCTCACCGATCAGGCCACCGGAGAAAATATCTCCAACCCACATTGGGAATTTGTCACCGCTGTAAATCATTAACCCTGAGGTGGCGATCGAAGGAACCCAGAAGTTGGTCGGGCTCGTCATGCCCTCTTCACTGATGCCAACATGAATGGGCCGCCCAAAGGCGCCGTAGTTAACACCGCGGCCAACTACAGGCCATCCATAGTTGTTGCCGGGCTCGATTAGGTTGATCTCGTCACCACCCTGAGGTCCGTGCTCAGATTCCCATAGATCTCCCGTAATGGGATGTATAGCCAAACCCTGGGGGCTACGATGGCCATATGACCAGATCTCGGGCAAGACACCGTCCACGCCGACAAACGGGTTGTCATCGGGCACAGTTCCGTCATCATTCAGTCGTACAATAACTCCCTGATGATTGCTCCTATCCTGAGCTGAATGAGCCATCAGCGCTTCGCGATCACCAAATGAAAAGTCCTGGCGATCCCCCAAAGTCAGGAACATGTGGCCTTCATCATCGAACACCAGCTTGCCGCCATAGTGGCCGAAACCAGAAGCCTGCGCCGCGAACAATTCAACAACGTTAGTCAGACGGTCATCTTGGAGTCTGCCGCGAGCAATTGCCGTGGTCGAACCATCATCCACTTCATTTGCATTTGGCTTGGCAAAAGTCAGATAAACCCACTGATTGTCGTTGAAGTCAGGATGTGGCACGACTTCAAATAGACCACCTTGGCCTTTGTACAGCACCTCGGGAATTCCGGGTATCGCTTCAGGCAACAACTGACCGTCACGGACCATGCGAAGCCGACCAGGCTTTTCTGTTATCAGCATGTCGCCGTTGGGTAGCCACGCCATAGACCACGGTTGCACAAGATCTTCGGCCACCGGGACCACCTTGTAATCATGATGGGCGCTCTGATAAGTGTCTTGAGCAAATACCGATACCGCCGACAAGGCGGCGACAGCAATTATTGCCTGCTTATAAATGTAACGAAGCATATATCATTTCTCCTTGTATCGAGCCCTGACGCAAAGTCACGCGAGCTCGTTCGGTGTTCAATATCATCGGTGGACCGTAATTGATCCAGAAAACTCCCGAGGATTGCGAAAAGGTAGCCATTGTCAGACGAGTTGTCCATAAAAAGAATAAAAATCGTCGGATTCTTCGGGCAAACCACTGCTACTTAAGCAAGTGTTTTTCAAACCAGGCCAATCTTGCACTATCGGCAATCGCAGAATTCTCGCTCCGGAATCCGTGCTTACCCCCTTCGATAACCAAAAAGTCGCTCTCGATGTTGTTGGACTTCAACTCATCATTCATCACAATAGAGTGGCTAATATGCACAAGCGGATCTGCGTCACCGTGAACAAGAAGCGTCGGTGGATCAGAAGGGTCTACGTAGTTAATAGGTGACACTGCGGGGATCAGCTCTTCATCAAAAATCAGAGCCGGAAATCTAGAATACAACTCTTCCTGAGTGACTTCATTTATTATTCCTGCAGCGGTCGCTTCCTCCTCCCTGAAATCCACGGGAGGAAAATAAGCAACGATCGCTGCAAGCGACGCATCGAGAGCTTCATCGTCAGCTGCTGCACTGGCCTGAACATGCTCGGTCGCCAAGCCAACCATCAGGGCGAGATGGCCACCCGCACTGCCGCCGGTAACACCGATACGTTCAGGATCCACACCATAGTCGGCTGCGTGGCCTTTTATGTGTATGGTTGCCAGGTTCACATCATTCACAGCATCCGGGATTTTATATCGCGGCGCACTGCCGTGATAAAGCGGAATCACCGTGAATCCAGCTTCAAGCAGATCTGCAAACCGAAGTGCCACCCTCTCTGGAGGTGACCATGAAGAATACCATCCCCCGCTCATCATAAAGATGACCGCGGCCCCATTCGCGTTCTCGGGCTTGAGGACGTCGTAAGTAAGCGCCATCCCATCCTTTCGCCCATATATCACGTCGGCTTCGATGGTCACTTGCGCGTTCGCAGCGACACAAAACAAGGAAAGCCCACAGCAGGCAAACCAACTGAGTATTCTTCGGTTGCTAAACATGTTTTAAGACCTCTTCCAGATTTACATTGCGGCGACTTGCTGACGCGCCTCAGTAAACAGAATACATCAAACCCATGCGAAGTTCTCTCCCTGACTGACAAACCGGTGCAGCAGTTTTTTCACAACTGGCCGTTTTTCTGGCCACTCTGTAAGACACGAGGCAGCCTTGACCAGCGCACTTTTAAATCAGGTTTAGCCTACGCGCTTGGATAGGGACAAACAATTTCAGATCAAGAGGCTTTCACTTCTTTAAGAGTTTGCTATTCTGTTGACTTAATTTCTCTGCTTACGCACCAATTCTGACGAGGATATAGCGCGATGAACTCGTACTCACTGACGACACTTTTTGCGATAGGCTCACTCTGCGCCACTGCCGCAGTAGGCCAACAGAACACTGTGTTGCCTGACTATCCTAATTCTTACGAAATAGTCCGCGACGTCGTAGAGATGCCGGCAGGAAGACAAATGGGGTCAGGCAATGCCATAGACATTGACTCGCGCGGCAATGTTTGGGTTTTTGAGAGATGCGGAGGCAATAATGGAGCCTGCCCGGAATCTGACGTGGACCCCGTATTGCAGTTTAGCCCTGAAGGCAAGCTACTCTCCAGCTTCGGGAGCGGCATGTTTGTGTGGCCCCACGGTATTGTCGTGGACGAGGACGATAATCTGTGGATTATTGACGCCGGCGTGATAGAAGGAGAAAAAGGCAACCAGATTTTTAAATTTACTCAGGAGGGGGCATTACTCCTTGAATTAGGAGAGCCAGGGGTCAGAGGGGACGGTCCAGGACAATTCAATGAGCCCTCCGACTTAGCTATTGGTCCCGATGGCACGCTGTACATTCTTGACGGACATATCAACCCAGATTCAAACAGGCGAATCGTTCACATGACCGCTGAAGGTGACTTCATCGAGAGCTGGGGAACCAAAGGTTATGGCCCACTGCAGTTTGAAGGCCCTCACGCCATCGCCGTCGACTCAAGTGGCAGGATGTACATTGGTGATCGCACCAACAATCGCCTGCAGGTTTTATCGTCTACGGGTAAACTTCTGGCAATCTGGACTCACTGGGGCCGGCCCAGCGGAATCCGCATCGTTGGCGACACTTTGTACGCCGTCGATTCCGAATCAAGAGCAGCTGTAGGGGAATACGGCTACAACCCAGGCTGGCACCGGGGCATTTACGTCGGCCATCTCGATGGCACGATAACTGACTTTATTCCGGACCCCAGCCCCAGCGGGGCAACCAGTTTTCCCGAAGGCATTGGGGTCAGCGACGAGGGCGTAATTTGGGGCGCCTCGGTGGGAGACCGGGAAATACTCAAGTTCGTCAAACGATAAACGAGCTTTCTCACTAGCATTATTTCACGTCTATGAAAAAGGGCCGAAGACTCTCCAGAACCTGCTCTTCCAGTGTTCTGGAGATATCCGCAAAGCGGTAAAAACCTTCAGCTGCCGCGCATTCCTGGGGTAAAGAGAAGGTTCTTGCGGTATCGACAGCCTTGACCAGAGCCATGTATTTGCTTTCAGCAAGCTGACTGGCATAGATTTTAACAACCTCATATTTTTGCGCTGCAACCGCAGAGGTATCGATCAGCAGATTGATCGGTCCCAGGTTGCTCACTTCATAGCCATAGACCTCACCTGGAAAATCATCCATCGCCTGCACGCTGCGCCACACTATTTCAGAAGTAGCTCTATGATCAGGATGGTATTCCAGCGGAGTAGGGATAAAAACTGACGCGGGCCCAACTGCAAGAATCAACTCAGAGACCCTCTCGATAAGACGATGACGGACCTCCAGACCTCGATCCGGCTCACCAAAAAAGTGAGTTCGCGATACACCTAGGGCGACTGCTGCCCGCTTCGCCTCGGCTTTCCTGCAGTTTACCAGCGAGTCTTGTTCAGTCGTGCCTCCTAGAGCCCCGTCGGTAAGGAAAACGACATGCGTTTCGACATTTTGCTGACTTGCAAGAATAAGAGAACCGCCAAGACCGAAAGTTTCATCATCAGGGTGAGGTGAAAATACTAGCCAGGGCCCTGCAGGGAGATCTGAACTGGCGTAAGGAATCAAACCACTTTCTGGTAACATGTTTTATTCCTTTTGATCAGCCACTCATCTGTAGTCGCGCCGTGGCAAGAACGTGCATCACCAAAAGTCACTGTCTCCACACATGAAGAACCAACGGTCTCGTAATTCTTCCGGGTCCAGCCCCTCGCGGTAAACACCAAAAGGCAGTCGCAGCGGCAATTCTTTGGGTTTTTCCCCAGTACCTGAAATTAAATTACAATCGATATCGGTCATCCAACCAAACATTTCAGAACATCGCTCTTTATCAGCAAGGCTCTTAGCATAGCAAACCAGGTTCCTGAACTCTTGCCGCCGTCCCACGAAATCGACCAGTACCAAGCGATGCTTGGCTTTTCTCGCTACTACAATTCCGAGCACTCGATCACCGCTATCAAAAACCAGGTGAATGATGTAGGAATGCACCGGATGATCCCGATAACGATGAGCGAGGTATATAAGATCCCGAACCCCAATTGCTCTTCTATCGAATTCCTCCGCCATTGAATGCCACAGCGTTTCCAGAGCGTTCCTGTGTCCGCCATCGTCAAAATCGAATGGCACCGAACGGAAATTCACACTAGCTTCTGCAGGCCAATAAATTTCGAAGAGCGCACCGATTTGTGTGTACATACCGAGCCGCTCGGCCAGACGCATCGCCCTTTCATTCGGAAACCCATAGGAAATCAGATAGGGTCTGCCATAACCGAGGTAACGGTCCTGAAAAGCAGCAACAGAAAGAAAGAACGGCCCCCGCTTGGAAAGCGTGCCGCGATGCTCCCGGGCAACCATGGAATCTCCACTTTGAAAGGCCGTGACCGGTATACCGTTGAAAAGAATGCGACGCTCCATGCCACCGAAGTAAGCAACGATCTCGTCGTCCTTACGAACAACGACGCCGGCACCCCTTCCCCCGCCATATTTCCAATCCCATTGCGCCTCCGACATGTCCTGACCGAAGACTGCATGAAACAAGGCAAGGATCTTTGGTATATGTTCATTTGTCGCATCGTCTACCAGCCATTTTGATTGCTTCATAGAGGCATCAGACGTCATAGCGACACCAGACTCAGCCTGAGCGCAGAGCAAATCAATTCAGGATACTTGACTGAGTCCGGCTGGTCCTGAATAACCGCCCTGCCGCCGAGCTCGATGCGAAGAGCGGGTGCTTGTATGCAATGGTTCTGAACTTCCATAAACTACTCGTAGCGAGCTTCCTGCGGCATTAGCGCAGCGCGGATGATGGAGCCCCAAATAAGATTGCCCGTCACATTCAAATGCAGGCCATCATCCACAAAGATATCGGTCATCACCTTGCCATCCTCGCGGAGAAAGGGAGAGGCGGAATCAATGAAGAACACCAGTGGGTCCGACTTTGCTACTTCCTGGTAAGCCGCATTGACTTCAAGTGCATCATTCCAGACATTCACTCTAAGAGTTGAGGGCTTGACTGCCATCACATAGATACGAGTTTCGGGTAATGCCTCATGGACTCTGGTTATAATCTCTTTAAGACCGGACAGAATTACATCTTTAGCAATTCCAAATGCAGTGTCGTTGTCTCCCTCATAGATGACGATCGCGCGCGGCCTGTATTTCAAAGCAACATGGTCAAGATGGAACAGCACATCATTCATTACGCTACCTCCGAAACCCCTGGGGATTACCGTGAGAGGCGCTAGTGCATCAGCTGCCTGAACGTTCCAGCGCGCGATACTGGAACTACCAGTTAGGACAATACCCCCCGGTTCAGGGGGGTCCCGCCGGTCCATCTCCGCAAAACGGCGCATTGCTTCATCCCAGATGCTTGGATCTGTTCCGCGTTGCGCAAGGGAGGGTGCCGAAACTGCGAGTATTCCGCAGAGCGCAATCGCCGTTATCAGCCGGTTGGTTACTTTTGCTTTCATGATTAACCTCGAACAAATTATTGAGAAAGTGAGGACATGCCCAGCCAGATGGCTTATCACCATCGTAGGATATGTTTTATCATTACCGATTTAGAGTCAAAGAATCGATATAACAGATGAGGTATCCCATAAATAAATCGATCGCCTTTAGACGCGACCGGGTTGTATTTGTATTATGATGTGAGAACTAGAACATCGCCTACCAAGAATCGTCTTTGGAACCGGCTTGTGAACTGTAACGTCAATAAATTATCGGACTGGAGATTAAATTTGGATTTTCTGGAATTCTAAACGGTAAATTTGCCGCCGACACCATTTGCTTTCCTACTGAGTATAGAAGCTAATTATAAGGAACAATAACCCGTGCCCACGCTAAATTTCCAGAATCAAATTCGATTCGATCTTGGTGCTATCATTAAACTTCAAGATACGTTCAATTGCCTAGGCATTTAGTGTGAAAACATTCGTTTCCCATTTATTATCAATTCTCAATCAGGCTAAGGGAACATTTCTACAGGCTGGAGTGATTTCAGCTTTGGTTGTATTCGGCGTAACCGCTTGCGCCGAGCGGTTGGTGTCACCTGCCCAAAATTCTGCGGCCAGTGCGACTGAGATCCTCACTAATGCCACGGCCATTACTAATGTCACCGTTATCGATGCTATTAATGGCGTGCGGAAGAACCAGACTGTGGTATTTGATGGCGATAATATCGTCTCCGTTCAAACCGCAGGACGTCCAGCTAACACCGCGGAGAGCATCGATGGAACAGGTCGATACCTTATTCCGGGGCTTTGGGATTTTCATGTACACCTCACTTATGATGAGCGCCTCACGGCTGTAATGCCCCAACTATTTCTCTCTTACGGCATTACAAGTGTTCGCGACACAGGCGGATTGATGCATGAGATCCTGCCAGTTGTCGAGAATATGCGGGCTGTAGGCGAAGTCGCGCCGCGAGTATTTTTTGCTGGCCCTCTCCTCGATGGCGAATTTGTGGTTTACAACGGCATTGGCAGACCTGAAATCGGAGTGTCGGTGCCCACGCCTGAATTAGCAAGGCAGCAAGTAATAGAAATGCACAAACAAGGGGTGAACTTCATCAAAGTCTATGAGATGGTGCAGCCCGAAGTTTTCGATGCCCTAACTGAAATTGCTGGAGAATTGGACTTACCCATAGACTCCCATGTACCTCTATCCATGCGTGCTCGCGATGCAGGCCCCAGAGTAAGCTCAATAGAACATCTTCGCAATATTGAAATGGATTGCGCGGCCGGGGCAGAGAAACTGCATAGAGCGCGTCTTGCACTACTCCAGAACGAAGAAGGCATTTCTGGGGCCGCATTAAGAACGGCCATGCATTCAGAGCAGCGCTTACCGGCGATCGGCGACTATGATGAGGCACAATGTGACATTGTTATTGCCGCCCTACAAGACACGGTCATGGTGCCCACCCTGCGTCTGAATTCCTTCGTGTTGCTGCCACCTTGGCAGCGGCCCGATTGGCGCGAAGCCCTGTCACGCCTGCCGGCGAATGTCTCTCGGGACTGGCAGACTCAGGCCGAGCGGCGCCGCTCTTCTCCTGCTGGAAACCCCCTTTTCGCGAACTGGAGCATGTTCCTCACCAATCGGATGCACGACGCTGGCGTCCCTTTTGGTGCTGGCACGGATGTTCCCATCAACCTGTCGGTACCCGGATACAGCCTACATTCAGAATTGGATATGCTGGTAAAGGCCGGTCTCACGCCGCTGGAGGCTTTGGAAGCGGCAACGCTCGAGCCAGCAAAATTTTTTGGGCTCGAAGCAGACATGGGGGCAATCGCTGAAGGGCAGGTAGCGGATATGGTGCTCTTGGACGCAGACCCACTAGAAGACATCAACAACACGAAACGGATTGTAATGGTAATCAGTAAAGGCCAAAGAGTTATAGAGCAATGAAAATTAAGAATACTCGTCGCCAGTTTATGCGTTTACTCGGCATCGCCGCACCATCGCTATTTATGATGCAGCGACTAACTGCACAGATTCCAGACACTATCAAGCCCGGCATTGGCCCCTATCCAGAATCCTGGCTACCTGACGGAATTCGATCTCGATTTGTGGAAAATATAAATGGTTTGCGCATTCATTTGTTAGAGGCGGGACACGAATCAGGCGACCGACCAGTTTTAGTGCTATTACATGGTTTCCCAGAACTGGCATATAGCTGGCGCAAAATCATGCTGCCGCTGGCAAATTCGGGTTATCACGTGATTGCGCCCGACCTGCGGGGTTATGGTCGCACCACGGGATGGAGCAGCGACTATGAGACTGACCTGACACCGTTTCGGATGCTAAACAAAGTACGGGATGTCATGGGTCTGATCTATGCCTATGGCTACGACCATGTAGATTGTGTGGTTGGACATGATTTTGGGTCTCCCCTGGCCGCCTGGTGCGCAGTGACGCGGCCAGATGTATTTCGGTCAGTGGTGTTGATGAGCGCACCATTTACCGGCACGCCGAATATACCTACCAAGACCACTGGGGACCTCCGTACCGCCATCAGCAATCCGAACATCTACGATGAGCTTGAAAACCTGCCGCGCCCGCGCAAGCACTATCAACGTTATTATCAGACACGCGATGCTAACCAAAACATGTGGAAAGCAAAACAGGGGCTGAGCAACTTCATTCGCGCCTACTACCACTACAAGAGCGCCGACTGGGCAGATAACAAGCCTCACCCCCTAGCTGAGCGTTCCGCCACTGAGTGGGCGAAAATGCCAACCTACTACATCATGGACCTAACAGAAGGTATGGCGGAGACAGTTGCATCAGTAATGCCCAGCACTGAAGTAGTTGCCGAAAACAGCTGGCTGACAGATTCGGAGCTATCCGTGTACGTCAATGAATTCGGTCGCACTGGTTTCCAAGGTGGTCTGAACAGCTACCGTATGGGTGCGACGGGTATCGGCACCGCTGAATTGCAGCTTTATGCCGGCAAGACCATCAACCAACCCAGCCTATTCATTTCCGGCGCCAGCGATTGGGGGACTTATCAAAACCCCGGCGCGTTGGACCGCATGCAGGATACTGCCTGCACCGACATGCGTGGCGTACACATTGTGGAAGGTGCCGGCCACTGGGTGCAGCAGGAGCGACCACAGATCACAGCAAAACTAATCCTAGAGTTTCTAAGGCAGTTAGGCTAACAAACTGAATCAAGCCAAAATAGGCGAGTCGGGATCAGGGCAACTACCCTCAAGAAAAAAATGCCCTTATCCCGTTTGTTTTTGCGGAATGCTCGCAACCTACTCCGAAGAACGCTCGATTAACATAGTTGCTGTGCTTCCAAGAATCCTGAACGCTCAGATCTCGTTACTATTTGGACTGACACTTGCCGGCTCCACAGCAACATCTATCATGCTGCTGACCAAAAAACGACTTCAATAGGAGTTGGGTTGTAGGCGTTACAGGGGTTGTTTAACTGCGGGCAGTTGGAGAGCAAGATCAGGGTATCCATCTTTGCCTTGAGTTCAACATATTTCCCCGGCGCGGAGATGCCGTCTGCAAACTGAAGCCCGCCATCAGGTGTTACGGGTACGTTCATGAAGAAGTTGATGTTGTGGCCAATATCTTCTTTGGAGAGGCCAAATTCTTCGACCTCTCCAATAGCCAACATCCAGCTGTCCCGACAGGCATGCATGCCACGCTTTTCGAGATCGTAGCGAACGGTGTTGGATTCAGTTGCACAAGCACCGCCAAGCGTGTCATGGCGACCACAGGTGTCTGCAACTATCTCAAGTAAGTCTCGGTTCAGATTAGTCTTGAGCATCGTGCCGGCGGTCAAATATATAGCGGCTTGTTCACGCAGGGTATCACTCATGCTATAGCGCTCACTTGGGTCCACAGCATTGAAGAAGAGAACGTCTGCAGCTTGGTTACCCTCCAGATCAACAATCCGGAGAGTTTCCCCTTCTTTCATAGTCTGAAAGAAATAGTCACCGGAGTTAATGACTGTTCTCTGTCTTGCATCGTCAAGAGAAAGCCCACTTTCTTTTATCATGATCAGCTGTCCATTCCTAAGTGATACAAAGCGTTGTTTTTGAAGCCCCGTCGATTTTCATCGCATGAGTTCATGCAATAGTCGTCAGCCGCAACAGGATCAGCTGGCTTGAGATCAATCTGTACGGGTATGCGCGGATAGTTCTCGTCAGCGTTGAGTGGATGGGGGCAGCTATGCATGATGACCAGTGTATCCATTTCAAAGCGAAGAACTATCTTGTCCCGCGCCTGGCTGCGACGGGACAGCGAGAGCTTGCCTTCGGCATCGGCAGAGACTTCCGAGAATAAGTTGAGATTTGAGGACATGTCTTCTTTTTTCAACTGATATTTACCGAGCTCAACCAAGAACGCATCGAAGCCATTCTGCAGCCACTTGTTGCGATGAGTCTGGTAGTTTCGTCCACCCCAACGTGACTCAATATCTTTAGCATTCGAGTTACCGCATACCGCGTCGTGCCAGCCAAAAGTGTCCTCCGTTATCGAGGCAAAGACTCTGCCCATATCGGAATACAGGCAATGACCGCGGGTCATCTTAAACGTGTGCTGACACTTCAGGGTATCTGGTGCATTGAATCTTTCACTCAAAAGTGTGGGGTTGTAGAACAACATCCCCACATTCGCTCCACCCGATAAATCGGTTATGGTCATCTGCACACCCCTGCGGACAATCAAAGACCAGTGCGTACCCGGTGCCAATGTGGTTGAATACTCGTTTAAAGAAAATTTTTCGCTACTCATTTGTTATTACTTCTATCTTAAATATAAATCTTTCGTGTGTTTCTGTCAGTTGAAAGCATCATCCAGCTGCTGCCCATTAGCCGAAGCTAACTTCAGAACTTTACTTTATGCACTCATTTGGGGCGTTCCGCCCGATGCAAAAAGTCGCAGTCATTCCAAGCGAAGAAGAACTATAGCACCGGATCGAGGATAAATCAGACGGCAGATCACCTTCGTACGATTCACGAAGCCACTTGTAGCGGACTTAAAGTAAGGGATGTGTCTGCAACGGAACCAATCTGAAGCAATTAACTTATCGCTTCATGGATTCATAGCCAATGAGTTACGGTGCTGCAGATTGTATTTGGCAAGACAAATCCACATGCAACTAAAAATACACACATGATCGCTATATGCAAATCTAATTTTCAATCTAGTGAGCTTTGTCTTCTTTATAGAAGGTCGTAAACTGTGCTTTGGGTTTTGGCAAAACAGATTAGAGCCATGGAAAAGCTACTGCTCACTTCAGTCTTGTCTTTTCTGCTGGTCTCCGTACAGGGCGAGGTGTTGGGTCAGGTTGTTGGGACTATAAAATATTCCGACGGGTCTACTTATGTTGGTGAGTTCAGAGATAATCAACGCAACGGACAAGGAACTCTCACCTTTGCTAATGGGGATGTTTATGTTGGTGAGTTCAGAGATGAGGAACGGCACGGACAAGGAACCCTGACCTTTGCAAACGGGGATGTTTATATTGGTGAGTTCAGAAATGAGGAACGGCACGGACAAGGAACCCTGACCTTT
>PBTW01000089.1 GCA_002729315.1 Gammaproteobacteria bacterium | reverse complement strand
GGGTCGCCCGTCTGTGGATCTCCAAGTCTGACGGGCAGCTGGCCGATGGTTGGGTACACTAGGCCGTCCAGATCGTTTTCGCGCAGGGTGCCTTCGATAGCCGCACGCAGTTCGCTTCGCATTGACAAACGAGACTGATAATCGCCGTCGCTGACATTCAGCGACGCACTGTAGCGCAGCACTCCCGATACCGCTTGATGAAACAATCCCCGTTCAATCATCTCATCCAAAGAACTGACCTCTTCATTGCCAAACGTTGCTAAAAACCTCTCAAGGTCAGGTGGAAACTCAATGGACAGGACGTCTGAGTCGCTCAGAAGGGCGTCGAGATTTGGCACCTCAAGTTCAACAATTTCTGCTCCCTGCCCCGCAAACCACTCAAGTGCTGCATCGATTTCTGCTGTGACCGGATCGGCAGCGGTGGAGAAGTAACGGGTGAGTTTGCCAAGTCGGAGCGAGCCCGGAGAAACAGTACCGAGCGTTTCCCTGAACTGCAGCGCAGGGCGACCGCTCATTAGTTCAGTCGCTGGGTCGGCCGGATCAAATCCCGAGATAATATCCAGAACAATGGCTAGATCCTCAGCACTTCTGGCCAGTGGACCGCCTACATCCTGAGTGTGTGCGAGAGGCAGAATACCGTGAATGCTGGAAAGGCCTTTTGTGGGTCGCAGCCCCACCAGATTGTTAAATGCGGCCGGTATCCGAATTGACCCGCAAGTATCTGAACCCAGGCCAACCGCACCAAAACTAGCCGCGACTGCAGCAGCTGTACCACCACTGGAGCCGCCCGGCACCCTGCGCAGATCGTAGGGATTTCGAGTACGTCCGAAAATCGAGCCTACCGTTGTGATGCCGTAAGCAAACTCGTGCAGATTGGTTTTTGCCAGCATGATTGCTCCGGCGTCAATGAGCCTCTTAATCTGACTCGCCGGCGCATTTGGCATAAAGTTCGCGAGCGCGACCGAGCCTCCTGTTGTGGGCAAACCGGGCACGTTGTAATTGTCTTTCACCAGTATCGGTACGCCATGAAGCAGACTGCGAGCTCCTCGGGTTTGCCGCTCACTGTCAAGCGCCTGGGCGATCCTGACTGCATCCGGGTTAATCCTGATAACTGAGTTGAGCTCCGGCCCGCTCCGGTCAAAAGCCTCGATACGCTCAATATACTGATTAACCAGTTGCACTGAAGTGACGTTACCTTCGGACAGTGCTTCTTGCAGGTCAGCAATACTCGCCTCAAATACGTTGAAATCAGCCTGGGCGTCGGCCTGCTGTGCTAACAGCAGTACGAGAATCATAAAAATTCTCATGGTGTTTGGCTCCGAGTTTGGGAAGAAAGGGCCGAAACTTCGCTCAGGCTCTCATGGATGCGATCAGAAAACCAGAGCAGCTTTCCGCTATAAAACGCCGCCCCGGCCGGCAAAAAGGGGCATGGACTGGTCTCAATTTTCGGGTAAAAAAAATCGGCCCGCTTTGACAGCAGAGCCGATTTCCATTGCATCCCGATTATTACTCTGGCATTCGGGCAGCGCGTATTTCAATTTCTACCAACCAGCCTTCGACCACCAGATCCTTGATTTCGACAAAAGAACGCACTGGCTTGTTCGGATTCTCATCCGTTCCGAAAAACTCAGAGTAGCCCTCATTGAAACCGGCGAAATCGAGACCGTCATCACCCGCTATAGCAAAGGCCCTGACCTGAACGATATCCGACATCGACCAGCCCTGCTCTTCCAGAGTCTGCTTGAAGCGGGAGAAGGTGTTGACCGTCTGCTGCTTCATGTCGCCCCAACTACCATCCTCCAGCGGACGAGCCCCGGAGCCCGACAGATACATCGTTTCCGCGCCGGGTGGAATGGTGATCGACGTGTAAAAGTAATTCCCCTCATTGTAGCGCGTAATCTCCTGAGCACCGGCCAGGGCTGCCCCCCCCATCAAGGCCACACTGAATAAGCATGCTTTTGTAAGTTTCAATTGCTTCATTCTTCTCTCCATTGTCAAACCCAGCGGATCAAACCGACTCATCTGATTAATTTTCCTGCAGGCTTTGCGCCGCCATCAGAGGTGCCACATCTTCATCAGTTGCGCCGATAAATCGGTTTGTGAGAATACCGGTAGTGATCGCACCGTTGACGTTCAGCGCGGTCCGGGCCATATCGATAAGAGGCTCAATCGAGATCAATAGTGCCGCAACAGTGACCGGAAATCCGACTGCAGGAAGCACAACCAGAGCCGCGTTCGTTGCGCCTCCACCTACTCCAGCAATCCCGAAAGAACCAATTGCAATCACGACTAACAGGCTGGATATAAATCCGAAGTCGAGGTCCACTCCCATGGTCGGCGCCACCATAACTGCCAGCATCGCAGGATAGATACCTGCACATCCGTTCTGACCAATGGTCGCACCGAAAGATGCTGATATATTCGCAATGGGTGCAGGCACATTGAGTTCTTCAATCTGCGCACGAATTGTCAGCGGAATCGTAGCAGCGGAACTACGGGTCGCAAACGCGAAGGTCAGCACCGGCCACACCTTCTGAAAGTATTCCCTGACGTTAATGCCAACCATCGCAATGATTAGGCCATGAACCACAAACATGATGGTAATGGCGATATAGGAAGCCACTACAAACCCGATTAGGGTAATAATTGCGCCCCCATCCGTCGTTGCAATCACCCGAGTCATTAGGGCGAGAACGCCATAAGGCGTCAGCCCAATGATGAGTTTGACCAGACGCATAATGACTGCTTGCGTCGTATCAACGAAGGATTTGATCCGCGCACCGTGCTCCGCATCTTCCTGGCTCACTAGCAAAGCCGCAATGCCGATGGTCATGCCAAAGACAGCGACGGCTATGATAGAGGTTGCGCGGGACTCTGCCATGTCAGCGAAAATATTACTCGGAACTGAAGAAACTAACAGCTGTGAGATGCTGCGGTCGGTCGCCAGACGTGACTCCAGCACCTCAGCGCGGGCCAGCTCCCTTGCGCCACTCGCTAAATCACCGGCATTCAAACCAAACACTGAAGCCATGATGATGCCGATCACTGCCGCGATCGTGGTAGTAATGACCAGGATTCCAACCACTGAGCCCCCGATTTTGCCCAGAGATTTGATCTCTTCCACTTTGAGTACCGAGGCCATCATGGTGATCAACACCAAAGGTATGATGATCATGCGCAGTAAGTTGACATAAATATTAGCAACGACATTCGTCCACTCCAGCGTCTCGGCGGTGGCCTCGGCGGTGTAGCCGACAACCAGCTGGAGATAGAAGCCAAAGATGCTTCCTAACATTAGGCCGATAAGCACCCTGCGAGACAGGCCCAACTCCTTTTTGGCGAGCTGAAACAGGAAGCTCAGTAGTGCTGCGAAAATAACGAGATTGAAAATACCATACATGGACATGGTGGTTAGCTCCTTGGCGCAGACCTTGGTAGTCTGGCCCAGTGATCAGTTGCCTGCCGCTTTATTGTTTTACTGTGGGTGGTGCGCTGTTCGGAATCCATCGGGTCAAAGACAGCCCTCGTTGACCTTTTTGACCGGGCTCTGTGCGACGACTAAGACTCTGTCATCGCGTACTGTGCGCGCCCGGTTGGTGAACACCTTGAACGCCAGTATATCTAGCGCCGTCTGGAAGACCAAGCCCCCACTCTCATTCGTGACAAACCGGTAGGCTAGCGGGCTTCCAGAGAATTGACGTAAGCCACAACATCGCGGATAGTGGTTTCATCGATCAATTTGCTGACCATGGCAGCCATCTGCTGGCCGTAATAATCGTCTTCATGCCGACCCCGGTATCCCGCAACGAAGTTGCTCAGTTGCGTGACCAGATACCAGTCATTCTGTCCGGCCAGAGCCGGCGCGCCCATCGCCGCATTGCCCTTGGCGTCCATACCGTGACAGGTGGCACAAACGCCATAAAGCAGCTCACCGGACTGCACATCACCTTCGATCGTGATTTCTGAGGGCTTGTAGTCCCAGCCGCCGACCCAGGCCACAATGTCAGCGATACTTTCATCCGTCAGCTTGGCCATGGGCCGCATCGCGATACCTGCGGTATCCATCGGATGATAACCGCGAATACCGGCTCTGAAATTCTCCAACTGCCGACGCAGATACCAGTCCTCCATGCCCGCCAGTCTCGGCGCTTCGATGCCTTCGTTGCCCCTGCCGTCAGTGCCGTGACAGGTGGTACAGTAGCGATCATCATAGGTCTCCCTTTCCGCCGCAACGGAGGTGCAGGGGATCAGCTGGCAGACAGCTATGGCTGTCAAAATTCTGGTGGCTAGGCGCCAGATTTTATGGCACCCGTCGAGAGTAACGAAACTCAGCATTGGAAATTCCTTGGGGTAACAGCCTTCAGGCCAGTTCAGCACGTACAAGTGCATCCATGTCGCCCAGCGCCCACTGGGCAGACATCACCGCGCTTTCCTGCCAGGCTGAATGCATACTAATCTGATCACCAATAAAGTAGTGTCGACCGTTTACGGGAGCCTGCAGCGTGTGGTACATCTTTTCTTCCTCATGAGTCCAGCCCCGACCGAAGTTGCGTGACCATCTGGCTGAACATCCGAGCATGTGATTCATGCGATGCCAGCCAATGGTGACCGGCTTCTCCACCAGCTCGCGGAAATCCGGATGAATTTTTTCATGGTCTGCAAGGTGGGCTTCGATCCGCTCATGTTGACTCATCATGGTGTGATACATCCCGCCGCCGTAGTCATAGGCTCCCAGCACGATGCCTTTAGCTTTATGAATTCCGTGCGTGGGATACCACAGCTGTCGGCTCTTAGTGTTAGACCAGGAAATACCACCGTAGATGTCCAGATCCTCCCAGAAACGGTGTTTGGCCTGAAAGGCGGCTTTGTAGGCCTCGCCGCGACGGACGTACTTCATAGCGGCAACGTAGTCCGACGGAAAATTATGGTCAATACCGACCATCAGATGAGTCGGAATGCAGTTGAAGCAATAATCCACCTCGAGGCTGTGTCGAACGCCATCCTGATCATAGGCCACGTTGACACCCTTGTCCGATACCTGAACTGAGGTCACCATCGCCCGATACTTCACCTTTTCGCCGACATGGTTGAGAAACCCGCTGATAATCTTGTCCATCCCTCCCACAGGCTGCATTAGGATAGGTCCGGTGTCACCCTCATTTGCCCCCATTATCTGCCGACCCAGACGGGATTTAAGCAAATCTCGAAAGGCAATCATGTCTTTCTGCACGCCGTGTTTTAAAAACCCTCCTCCGGCGTAACCCGCTCGAAAACTGCCCGAGTAAAGATCATTCTCATTCAGGTCGCCAAAGGAGCGAATCATACTGAGCAGTGTTTCCGCCTCGGACTCGGTAAACGGCGCATCAAGTTCATCACTATGCATGGCTTTCGCCATCAGCTCTGCCATGAACCCGCGCATGTTGGTCGTGTAGTCGATGTTGCGAATCGGCCTGCCACCCAACATGTTGTCATCCTGAACAAATGAGGTTTTGTTCTCATTGATGAACACCTCAAGTTCTACATTCAGATCTTTACAATAGGCTAATAAATTGCGATGAGTGCTGGGAATTCTGGCCGCACCGGCATTGAAGTACATGTGCGGCTCATCATCGAACTCGCAATATTGCCGATTGCCGATTTCATCAATCAAATCCCCATGACGGAGGGTCAGAACTCGGCCGCCACAGCGATGAGAGGCTTCGAGCACCGTGCAGTCATAGCCCTGCTTGCTCAGCTCATAGGCCACAGTAAGCCCTGAAATACCACCACCAAGAATGGCTATTTTGCGCTGATTGTTGCCAAGATTCAGCAGATCTAGGGAAGATGCAGATGCCGAACCCGGCAGCAAATTCAGTGCGGTTCCTGCACGCAGCGCGGCAGCCGTCCCGCCGGTTGCGGCAAGCAAACTCAGAAATTCCCGCCTGCTGACTGGTTTGACCATCGAAAATGCTCCTATGCGAGGTCTACGTAAGTCCCATTATACTTGGATTTGTGCTCTTTATGAGAGTCCAGAAGATAGTAATAATCAGCCCCATGGTGTAGACACTTATCACCATAACAACGGAAATCTTTATGTTCGGCCCAGGCGGGAGAACAACCGTCAGAAACCGGGCGTGTGCTTCGATGCCAAGAGCCACGCAGTGCCTGCTGAATTCCGAGGCGGTTTGCGGGCATCCTAGCTCCGCAGTTTGTATCCGGTTTTGAATATCCAGACAACAGTAATGAAGCAGATCAGCAGAAACAACAGCACACTTCCCAGACTAGCCCAGACGTTGACGTCAGAGGTTTCGTAAAAGCTCCAGCGTAAGCCACTGACCAGATAGAGCACCGGATTAAACAGAGACACCGTCTGCCAGAAGGACGGAAGCATATCGGTAGAGTAAAAACTGCCACCCAAAAACACCAACGGTGTGATCACCAGTGTTGGAACCACCGACAGCTTCTCAAAATTGTCGGCCCAGATTCCCAGAATAAAACCCAGCAGGCTGAAGGAAATCGCCGTCAGTATCAAAAATGCCATCATGATGAGTGGATGGGCAATTCGCAGCTCGATAAACAGCGAGGCAGTAAGCAGGATAATGAATCCGAGCAGGAGGGCTTTGCTGGCTGCCGCACCTGCATAACCGAGTACAATCTCGAAGGTCGACACCGGGGCAGACAAAATCTCGTAGACTGTACCCACAAACTTCGGGAAATAAATACCGAAAGAGCCGTTGGAGATGCCGTTGGTTAACAGATTCAACATGATCAGGCCAGGCACAATGAATGCCCCATAGCTGACGCCATCAACCTCCTGAATTCTTGAGCCGATCGCAGCTCCAAATACAATGAAGTAGAGTGATGTGGTAACGACCGGCGCAAAAATGCTCTGTATCAGCGTGCGCCGGGTGCGTGACATCTCGAAACGGTAGATCGCTAAAACTCCGCAAAAATTCACGGTTCCACCTCCCGCTCAGGCGGCCTTCTGCTGGAGCCTTCAACCAGATTGACAAAAATTTCTTCGAGTGAGCTTTGGCTCGTCTGCAAATCCCTAAACGCGATGTCAGCCGATTTGATACCATCCAAAAATGCTGTGATGTCCGCGCGCTGCTCATGGGTATCGAAGGTGTAAATGAGCCTCTTGCCGTTCACGGTCAAATCGAGCGCAAAATCAGCCAGGCTCGCGGGAATTTCGTGCAGAGGCTCAATCAGATCCAGCATGAGCTGCTTTTGTCCCAACTTCCGCATCAGAGTCTTTTTGTCTTCTATGAGCACTATCTCACCGTGATTAATGACACCAACCCGGTCGGCAATCTCCTCAGCCTCTTCGATGTAGTGCGTCGTAAGGATGACAGTGACGCCCGATTCCCTGAGTTCGCGCACGATTTGCCACATGTCCTTGCGCAGCGAAACGTCGACACCAGCAGTCGGTTCATCCAAGAATAGAACGGAGGGTTCGTGAGACAAAGCTTTGGCAATCAAGACCCGTCTTTTCATGCCTCCTGACAGAGTGATTATCTTGCTGTCTCTCCTGTCCCAAAGCGAGAGTGAAGTCAACACGCGCTCGATGTGGGCCGGGTCGGGCCGACGGCCAAACAGACCACGACTGAAAGAAACCGTATTGAATACTGTCTCGAAAGAATCTGTGGTCAGTTCTTGCGGTACCAGCCCAATCAAGGAACGGGTCTTCCGGTAATCGTTGACGATATCATAGCCCGCCACTGTGACCTTCCCAGAGGTGGGGCGGACAATGCCGCAGATAGTTGAAATAAGGGTTGTCTTGCCGGCACCGTTAGGCCCGAGTAAGGCCACGATCTCCCCTTTTCCAATTTCCAACGACACGTTCTTAAGGGCGTGGAAGCCCCCGGAGTAGATTTTGCACAGATTGGAAATTTTTAGTACGGGTTCGACAACATCATTCATGGGCGCAGCATTATGAGACTTGCCCTGTTGGAATACAACGGCTTCACCGACCCGTAACTTAGCGGTCCGAAGGCCATGGGTTTTAGCTATGAATCCCGCACACTTTGCGTGTTGGCCATTACCGAGTACTATCAAGGGAGTGTCTGCTTTTTCCAAGCCGTTCATTAAATCCGATTTTGTTTTCTCGGCCGGCATGAGGCTTTTTGTTATTAGTCTTCTGATTTCTCTGCCCTTTTCTGCCGTGGAAAGCCTGGAACGAAACGTTACGCCACCCGAGTGGAAACTTATATCCTGGCTAGCCGTCGAGGAACCTGAAATGATCAATCTGCTCGGGCGGCCAACCAATATCAGCATCGGCAGTCTTAATAAAGCCGGCATGGCATAGCTTGCTGAAATCTACAGCCATCAATCGAGCGCAATAAGTTTTGACATTGATACACTGCCTGGCGGGCGAATTGACATGCCCAGTTGCCCCAGCAGCGATAACAGTACTGGACTGGCTGGCCATGTTCTCGCTTCCAAATCAGGCAGGGGCAAACGACTGCTGGTTATCGGTTATCTGGACACCGTATTCCCTCCCAACAGTCTGTTCCAAAGATATCGCAGAGGAGATAACCGACGGTCCGGCCCCGATGTGACAGACATGAAGGGCGGCCAGATGGTAATGCTGTACCCACTCAAGGCACTGGACGCAAAGGGGCTACAAGAAGACTTGACCGTCGCCGTAAAGCTCAACAGTAATGAGAAAACGGGGAAGCTGTCGTCTCGCAAAAATCATGAATACCAGGTGGCCCTGCACGACTATGCGTTGGTCCATGAAGTCACCGGAACCAACAATTTAATGAGAGTTCGCAAGGGCCTTGGCTATGCGAGATATGTCGTAAACGGCAAGGCTTGACGCGCCGGTGGCCACCATGAGCGCGGTCGCTCTGCCATTAGGAGGCTGACCTACAAAATCGTGGAAATTGAAAACCCCACCGATTACTAAACCAGCGTAACCGTGAACGTAGGCATTGTCTCTGGCTGCGAAGCAAGCAATACCGTCGATCCCTGAGCCGAAGGTCCCATCGATTTACGTTACCCCACACCCGAACAACGGCCGGGTCAACCTGCGCCGCCCGCCAAAGATTCCGACAGAGGAATTTGACAGTTTACTCGAAAAAGCAGAGCACTTGACGGACTGCTGGGCTCTCTGCTGGACTGGGCCCAGCTCAGCACCGTGCTGATAGGTAGACTCGGCCGTAAATAATTGATCTCTTTCATTCATCTGGCATTCGCCTTCATCTACACGACGCTGGCTGTGCCCATCGCCCGGTGGGCGGATATCAGCAACCGGCGCAATATTGTCGCTGCTTCG
>PBTW01000088.1 GCA_002729315.1 Gammaproteobacteria bacterium | reverse complement strand
GCGCTTCGTGCAGCCGTTCGAGAAACCCGCGAAGAAGCAGGGGTCGAAATTTCTGAAAAGCAGCTAATTCATACCGCGCACTGGACGACGCCTCCTAAATTGCCAAGGCGCTTCTGTACCTGGTTTTTCCTGTGTCCACTGCTTGAAGCGGTTGAGGTAAACGTCGATAACGATGAAATTCTGGATTTCAGATGGCTCAGCCCCTGCGCAGCGATCACCGCTGCAAAGAATGATTCCATGATCTTGCCCCTACCGACTTTGACAACTTTGCAAGACTTGTTAGGTCACGCGACGCTGGCGTCGCTGTTGTCCGGTGTGGCGCAGGCCGGCATTCGAGTCTTTCCGGAAAATTCTTCATACTACCGACCGGAAGAAATGGGTTGCTTCTCAAGCTGAACCGGCCGGTTCAGCTCTCCGTACCTGTGTATAGTAGGCGGCCTCAAGCGCGCCTAGCAGCTGCTTTTTCAAGTAGACCGGCTTATTTTGCTTGCGCACTCTGCACGGGACAGGCCCGACGTCGGATGCGACGTCCATAGGCCTTGCTCTCCAGTCTGGTTAGTGGGATAGTTAAATAGGGTTCGGCGTCAAATTTGGGGCGCAGCAGGTCCGCTACTCGCGATAGGATTGGAAGCGGCCTGCAGGAGTCTGAAATTGGCAACGGGACAACTGACAGCAGTATGGAATCACTGCAGGGTCGTTTGTCGGCTCAAAATCTGCATGTCGGCAACCACACTTCCAACTGGACCTAATGACCACACCAACCATCGCAAGTCTCCAACAGACACTCCAGCAGCTTCGCCGTCGCCGCGCTAGGTTTTTCTTCTTGAAGGGCGCAAGCCTCTTTACTATCGCCCTAGCCGTCTTAGCCCTGTCATTAAGCCTCGTGGGCGCGTGGGTGGAGCCCGGAAAGTTAGGCTCCATTGCTTTGTTTGCAGTGGCAGTATTTGCTGGGTTTCTGATCACCGCCTCGTTCCTGCGCCTGCTTCGCCGCCGTAACACGGACGACAGAATGCTGGCGCATTATGTTGAGGACCACATACCGGACTTTGAACAGCGCTTGCTGACTTCGCTGGAGTTCAGCGAGGACGATCTTAAATACGGTCGCGCCGGAGTCTCTACGCAATTTATCCAGCAACTGTGGGAAGATGCACAGGCCCACGTGGTCGAGCAGCAGCGGGAAGTTGAAACGGTGGCGCCCGCGCAGCAATCCTGGATGAGTTTTGCTGCCGCCCTTACGGTGGTTTCTGTGGTTTCAGCAGTGTTCTTGAATTCGGAATCGTTGTTGAATTCCGGGACCCGCTTGGCCTGGCCTTTCGCGATTTCCGAGCCACTGGTCGTCGCGGAATTTCTACCGGATATTGAAATTTCAGTAGAGCCCGGCGATCTTGAGTTACAGCGCGGTAGCAGTGTCACGATTGTCGCCCGTGTCTCCAACGCAACGCCAGATAGTATCGATCTAAGGCTGCAGGATGACAACGTCAACTGGCAGGATGTATCCATGAGTCGGGATGGCAGTGGCAGCAGCAGTGCTACATACAGCTATTTCATTCCTTCGCTGCAGGTGGATACTACCTATTACGTTGCCTTCGAAGAGCGGGGACAACAGAGTTCTTCACAATTTCAGATAAAACTGTTCGATTTGCCACAAGTCGAGCAGATCAATCTGGCGTTCGATTATCCTGACTACACCGAGCTGACCGACACGACGGAACAGGACACTGGTGACATGATTGTGCCGGAAGGTACAAAGGTTTTACTAGATATTCAGTTCAACAAGGCCGTTGCGACAGCTCGAGTGGAGTTCGAGGAGAGCTATCGGGATCCCGCAGAAGCCGGTTCGGAACTACCCTCTTATCAGGATCTAGATCTGGAAATCGACGGTGATCTCGGGAGCGCGAGCTTCACCGTGACTCAGGATGGGGTCTATCGGATATTCGCCACCGATTTGGCTGGCCTAGAGAGTCAGGAGCCGCTGGATTATTTCATCAGGTCTATAGAGGACGCACCGCCGGAACTCTCTCTGCGGCGTCCTGGGCGCGATCAAGAAGTGATGCCGCTGGAGGAAGTGGTACTGGAGGTGGATGCCAGCGATGATTACGGACTAAGCGAGTTCACTCTGAATTACAGTGTGGTGGGCTCAGAAGCGGTCGAAGTGGATTTCCTCACTGGAGAAAATGTTCGCAGCGTTGCAGGCAGCGAGCTGATTTATCTTGAAGACCTCGAAGTCGAACCGGGAGATTTTGTCAGTTATTTTCTTACGCTAGCCGACAATAACGGCCTGGACGGCCCGACTGAGGTGATTTCCGATATCTACTTCCTGCAGATTATCCCTACGGATCAGGAATTTCGGAGAAATCCGGGGATGAGTGGGGGACAGGGTGCCGGCGGCGGTCAGGGTGGTGACAGCAGCGCGTTGGTTTCAGTGCAGAAAGATATCATTGCGGCGACGTGGAAGTTGCGCAACCGTCAGAATCAGGTATCCCCGGAGGAGTTCGGAGCTGATGCGGAAATTATTGCCGAATCCCAGCGAGAGGCCACCGGTCGAGCGAGGATGTCGATTGATCGTCTGGCCGAGCGATTGAACTTTTCAGACGATACATATGACTCGGCGGTCGAAAATCTGTCGATGGCCATTGAGCAGATGAATCTGGCGGCGGGTGAACTTGATAAAGTGCAGATTACCAGTGCCCTTCAGCCTGAACAGCTGGCTTTGCAATACATCCTAAAGGCCGAAGCAAACATCAATCGTACGAGTATCAGCATGCAGCAAAGTGGTGGAGGCGGCGGTGGCGGTTCGGCGCAGCAAGAGCGCGAGGATCTCAGAGAGCTTTTTGAAATGGAAATGGGACAGCTGGAGAATCGCTACGAAACGCCCAACTCCCGGGGAAGAAGCTCTCAGCAGAATCAGCAGGAGATCGACAAGCTGGAAGAGCTGGCGCGGCGACAGGAGGGCTTGACCCGGGCACAGCGCAATCTGGCGCGGCGGGAAGACCAGATGACTGAAGAGCAAAAGCGCCGCGAACTGGAGCGTCTTGTGCGGCAGCAGGAGCAGCTGAGCCGCGAGGTCGCGCAACTAGCCCAGCAGATGGCGCTAGGTCAGCAGAGTAATCAGTCTTCGTTGCAGAATAACAGCCAGTCGCAGTCAGCTTCTGGCACCAGTGATTCCGGTGCGCAGCAGCGTGAGAGTGCCATTCAGCGCGCAGCGCAGCAAATGCAGGAAGCGGCGGAAAGTGACTCTGCTTCCATCGCGGCGGCGCGTAGCCAGAAGGCTCTGGAAAACCTCCGGCGGCAACAGCAGCGGCTGAATGAACAGGGTGAGAGTTCAGTGAATCAGTTGGCGCAGAATCTGGGGCAGCGCGGGCAGCAGTTGCTGCAGCAGCAGCGGCAGTTACAGGAGCGTATTGCGGAAACTAGCCGGCAGCAGGGACTCGGACAGACGCGTCAGTCAGTGCGCAATGATGAAAGCCTGCAGGAGCTTATTCAGGCGCAACAACAACAGCAGCGAGATCTTGAAGAAATCGAGGACATGCTGAGGGCGATCATCGCCCGTGGCAGTAATGAGGATCAGCGTCTTATGTCGCAGGCTCAGGAAGCCAGCCGCGACTTGCGACCGATTCGAGAAGAAATGTCCACCAGCAGCCGTGTACTGCGCAATGGCATGGTGAATCTAGCGGTCAACATCGAAGAGGAAATTGAAGATCAACTTGAAGATCTGGCCAACTCGTTGGCCAGACTCGATCCGGCGACTCAAGGTTCTGAATCTGATCAGCTCCAACGCGCTGCGGAAGATGCGGAAAACCTGAGAGAGCAGGTCGAGTCGCTACAGCAACAGGCGCTGGCCTTCAACGACAATGGCAGCCAGCAGGGCACGCAGCCGAACCTTCGTGATATGCGAGCGCAGCTGCAGCGCAGCCAGCAACTGGCTGAACAGCTGCAGGATCAGTTGCGCGATCAGGCGAGGGGCGGGCAGCAGGGCACGCAGGCTGGGCGAGCTGGTGCTCTCGGAAACCGACAGCAAATCGGGGGTGCCCGAGAGGATGGTGAGCAGCGCGCTGGCACGGGTGGAACGATCGACACCGACGGCAACAATCTTCCTTGGGGGAATGCCCGTTCGATCAGGCAACAACTGACCCAGCAGGACATCGAAGATTTCATCAATCAACCGGAGCTGTTTCGCCAGCTTCTCCAGCCGATTATCGAGCTCGAAGGCGCGCTGCGCGCCAAAGCCGAATTGGACAACATCAATAACAAGCTGTACACGTCTTTCGACGAAGAGTTGCCTGAGGAGTATCGGGACCTAGTTCAGGAATACTATCGTGTATTGTCAGAGAGTCAGGGGTCAGACAGCCCGAGACAGTAGACATGCAATACACAGAACCTAATTTACTATCCGCCTTGGCTGAGGGAAGCGTCGACTTCGCCTATGGCGTCAGTCCAATATTCTTTCTATCGTTGATCGCCTTAATTGTGATTAGCGTTTGGTTTGGCTATCGGAAGACGACCCGCCCGCTGACGCTTCCCTGGAAGGTGTTTTTCACTGGTTTGCGCGCCACTGTGCTGATAATCCTGTTGTTTTGTCTGCTGCGTCCGGTAATCACAACACTTCAGGTTGCGCCTCAGGAAACCTACCTGGCGGTGCTTATCGATGATTCGCAGAGTATGGCAGTTGCCGACATGTCAGGAGGCCAAACTAGGCGAGAGGCCATGCGTGAAGGGTTTTATGACAGTGGGGTTCTCGACGGGCTGGCGGAGAATTTTCAGATTCGCAGTTTCAGGTTTGACAAAACCGCCGAGCGAATCGCAGGGGCAGAGGGGCTGGGCGAATCAGGTACAGCTTCTTCAATCGGCCAGGCTCTCGAGTATGTGGATGATCAGCTCGGGGGGCTTCCTCTGGGAGCGCTGATCCTGCTGACCGATGGCGCGGATAACGGCGAACTGGATCCCCTCGCCAAAGCCCGGAATTTCGGCAGTCGTGACATCCCGATTTTTACGGTGGGTATCGGACAGGAGCAGATCCCGCTGGACATCGGCATCGTTGATGTCAATGCAGCGAAAACCGTGCTGGAAGGCTCTGTCTTCAATGTCTCAGTCGGGATCAATCATGAGGGCTATACGGGCGAGCACGTCAGGATCGCTATTCTTGATGGTGATCAGGAAGTGGCATCAGAAATGGTGACACTTGGTGCGGCCGGGGTGACGCGCCGCTACGAGATTGAATTGACTCCGGAGCGTCCCGACGCGATCGTTTACGATTTGGAAGTTGAGCTGCGGAGCGACGAACTGATTGCGGAAAACAATGTCTACCAGTTTCTGGTGGACAATACAGAAAAAGCGCCACTCGACATACTTTATATTGAGGGGCATCCGCGAAATGAATATAAATTTATCCGAAGGGCCGTAGAGGATGATAAATCTGTTCGGCTTGCTACCTATCTCCAAACGGGGCCGGAAAAATACTACCGGCAAGGTATCAACACACCTACCGAACTCAGTGGTGGTTTTCCGCGTTCAAAGGAAGAGCTCTACCAGTATGAAGCCTTGGTTCTCGGTGATATCGAAGAGGGCTTCTTTAACGCGGATCAACTGCAGATGATCCAGGAATTTGTCGCTGAGCGTGGTGGTGGTTTTCTGATGAGCGGCATGATTGATGAGGAATTTATCGGCACGCCAGTGGAAGATTTGCTGCCGGTGACCTTGGTTGAGGAAAGCTTTTTGCCATCTCATCTTCGCGGGGGCATCCGCCGGGGGAGTCATCCAACGGGAGAACCCTTCTTTCCGCGACTTACCAATAACGGGGAATTCTCGCCTCTGCTACGCTTGTCAGGTGATGATGGAGAAAACGGCATGCGCTGGCGACAACTGCCCGAGTTGCAGGGGGTATTCGTGACTGGCCGAATCAAACCCGGAGCAACCGTCTTGATGGAGCATCCGTTGCTGCAGTATCAGAATCAGGCTTTACCTGTGCTCACAACGCAGCGCTACGGCAGCGGTCGGAGCGTCGCGCTGACGACTGCCAGCACTTGGCGGTGGCAGATGATGATGGAGGCTGCTGATCAATCTCATGAAACCCTCTGGAAGCAGTTGCTTCGCTGGCTTGCTGTCGCCGCTCCGGAGCGAGTCACCGTTGAATTTGATCGGGAATTCTACAATGTGGGCGATGAAGTTCATGTAACAGCAACTGTGCTGGATATGGATTACGATCCTGATAACGACGCCACGCTGTGGATGCAGGTCAATGCGCCGCTCGATGTTGTTCTAGATCAATCTATGGAATGGGATATTGAGGAAGACGGTGTCTATCGCGGTAGCTTCTTGGTTGAGGAAGAGGGTGTTTATGATCTGCTTGTAGATGTTGCCAGCGCAGCGGGGGAGGGACGCTCGGGAGAATCTGAAAAGCGGGTGCCTTTTGTAGTGACTCCTTCCCTTAGGGAGTTCAATAACGCTGCCATGGACACGGGGCTGCTTGGGCGGGTCGCTGAGCTCAGTGGCGGAACCTATTTTGATCTGGCTGATATCGATCAGCTGACCAGCGCCGTGGAATTTACCCCCAATGCCTACTCTGAGCAGGTCAGCCTAGATCTGTGGGATCAGCCGTGGCTACTTGCTCTGCTGCTCAGTTTGTTGAGTCTGGATTGGACGGCACGGCGACTGAAAGGTCTGTCCTAATGGAAAATTTGACTTCAATCACAGCGAGAGGCCGGACTGCGAAATCGCTGGCCTTCCTGTGCTCGCTGGCTTTAGCAGGGATCACAAGTGCCCAGAACCCGGGCTTAGATCTGCCTGCAAGGCGCTTTCTCGACACTCCCGCAACCACAAAATATGCTGTCATCATGACCGGGCCGGCCGTCGGTGATGACAATGCGGCGCGTTTTCGTCAGTGGTCTCTGTCTCTGCACGACATACTTGTGCGGGATTATGGCTACAGTTCTCAAACGATCACGCTGCTCTATGACGACGGTGAAGATGACTTTACCGGTGGCGACCGGGTCGACGGATCCTGCAGTCGGGAGGGAATCGAACTCGCGCTCGAGCGACTTGCGGAACGCGTGAAGACGGGCGATCAGATCACGCTTTATCTCATCGGTCACGGATCTGGTTCCGAGGAGGAAGCCAAGTTCAATATTTTCGGTCCGGATATGACGGGAGTGCAGTTCGCTTCACTTCTGGACCGGTTCGATCAGCAGGATATGGTTATTATCAACACCACCAGCGCGAGCTTTGGTTTTTCCTCTTCGCTGTCTAGTAAGGGCCGGGTGGTGATCTCATCGACCCGTTCCTCTTCAGAGCGCTACGACCCCGTTTTCTCCGGATACTTCATAGAGGCTCTCGATCAGCGCAATGGAGATCGGGATAAGAACAACCGCGTGTCCATGCTTGAGGCATTTGAATATGCGAAGGCCAATGTTGAGTTGTGGTATGAAGAGCAGGGCCGCCTAGCTTCCGAACATGCGGGTCTCGACGACAATGGCGATGCGCTGTTCAGTCTTGACCCTGTCGTGGATATTGCCGATGGGCGTCTTGCTGAAATCGCCTATATTGACTCTCTGATTGAAGAAGGTGAGAACCTTTCCGCCGAGGGGCTTGCGCTTAAATCCCGAATGCAGGACCTAGAAAGATCTGTGATCATGCTGCGGGCCAGAAAGGCGGAATACCTTGAAGCAGAGTACTGGCAGCAAATGGAGGATCTGCTGGTAGATCTGGCGCGTAGCACTGCCCGCTTTAATTCTGAATTTACATCGACACCCCCTGCCCTCGACTCCGCAGATGAGCCGATTGAATCGCAGTCAACCTCTATTCGCTAAATGGTGCAATCCATGCTTACTAATCAATTCTTGAAAACATTGTCTGCCGTTTGGTCTTTTGCGATTCTCTTTGCGCTAGCCCCAGCGTCCGCGGTTATTGCCCAAGATGCACTTTCCACGAATCAGGATTCTGTGCTGTATCGAGGCGAGGAGTTGATGTTGACCGGATCATACGCTGCTGCCAGTGAAATATTCAGACAAGCCGATGGTCTGGATCGCATCGATGGCCTAATTGGTGCCAGCAGAGCGCTCGTGATGATTGGGAATTATCTGGAAGCGGAAAATCTTGTTGCTGAGGCAATTGAGGATGGTGCGTACGCAGACTACCCGCTTCTGACCACCCAGCTGGCCGAAATCAAACGCATGACAGGCCAATCCCGCGCCGCGTTGGAAATACTTCAGCAGGCAATCGAAGGCAATGCGGAACCCCCGGTGCGAAGCCTAGTTCAGTACGGCAGCCTCCTCAAATTTACCGGACGGCAGGGACAATGGCAGCAGGTGCTCGACAAAGTGGTTCAGCGTTATAACGCCGGGCTGGTTTTCAGTTCAGAGGATGTCGCGATGGTCGCGCTGGCGAGTTGGTTGATGGGCAATTTTCAAGACGCCAATAGCCTATTTGATGAGGCCACCAGAGCAAACCCTAATAATCTTGAGGCCCACACCCTTTGGGCTGATCTGTTTCTGGAGAAATACAACGCAGCCGATGCTGAGCGAAGCTATCAGGACGCATTAGAAGTGAATTCGCGATACGTGCCGGCGCTGGTGGGCATTGCGCAGGTTGTGGGTGATGAAAAGTCTTTGCTACGGGCGCTGGCCATTAATCCAAATTCAGTTCAGGCGCTGGAGACCTATGCCCAGCTTCTTATGATAAATGGTCGTGAGCAGGAAGCTGAAGAGTATTTCGACAAAGTGCTGGAACTGAATCCCGAATCCCTGAAAACGCTCAGTGTGCTGGCGGCCTCGGCGGCGCTGGAAGAACGCTTCGACGATTTTGCTGGCTATCAACGGCGGGTTGAAGCGTTCAGCCCCGGCAATGCCGAATTTCTTGGGCATATCGCGGACAGCTTCGGGAATAATTATCGGTTTGAGGAGGCAGTGCATTATGCGCGCGCCAGCATTGAGGCCGATCCTGAGTACTGGCAGGGCCATACGCTGCTGGGCAGCAACCTGATGCGCCTCGGTGAGGAGGAAGAGGGTAGACAGAGCCTAGAGATCGGATTCGAAAATGACCCGTTCAACGTGATGACTTCCAACATGCTCAAAGTCTTTGACACGCTGGAAACCTATACAACAGCTGAAAGCGAGCATTTCAAAGTGCACATGAGTGAAAGAGATTCACTTATTCTCTGGCCTTACTTGGAACCTTTGCTTGAGGAGGGCTGGGACACGCTCACGGCAAAATACGGCTTTGAGCCAGAAGGCAAGGTTCTTATCGAAGTCTTCGAAAACAGTGCTGATTTTGCGGTGCGCTCCGTCGGCCTTCCAGATATCGGTCCACTGGTTGGAATCTGTTTTGGCAAGGTAATCACTCTGATTTCACCGGACACCCTGACGGCAAACTGGCAGGAAATTGTGTGGCATGAATTTATGCACGTGATCACTTTGCAGATGACCCAGAATCGTATGCCAAGATGGTTGTCCGAGGGCATCTCTGTCTGGGAAGAGCGAGAGGGCCGGCCTTACTGGGGGCGTCGTCAGGGGTTAGATCTGGTTCGGGCAGCACAGGAGCAGAAGCTTTTGCCCGTCGGCGAATTGAACAGTGGCTTTTCGGGGGCCCGCAATAACGCGGACCTCAATTTTGCTTATTTCCAGTCCTATCTGGTCGTGGACTACATCACACAGACTTACGGCTTTGAAAAATTGACTGAGCTGATTTATCAGTATGGTGAGATCAAGGACGATGCAGAGCGCTTTCGCAGTGTCTTCGAACTTAATATGGATGATTTTGATGCTGGTTTTCGAGGTTGGATCAATCAGAGGGTGGAAGAGATCAATGTGTATGCTCACACAGAAGATGTGCCGGATGAAGGAGACGGTCACGGTCACGGGATTCGCGAGAACAGCAGCGCGATCCTTGCGGAGCTTTACAACAACGCCTCTCTCAAACAGCACATGCGAGCGCGTATTGAGGAAAACAGCAGAGACTTTCAGGCCTATCTGCAGTTGGGCATTGTTCTGTTTAAAGAGGAGGCATTCGTCGAAGCGAAGCAATACCTAAAAACAGCACATGAGATGCTGCCAAGCTACACCGGCTATCCAAGCCCGGCATTGGTGTTGGCGCAAATTTATGAGCGTGAGGGAAACCGACAATCCCGCCTGCAATGGCTTAAAGTGCTGATGGAAAATCTACAGCACGACTATGGAGCTGCCATGGTGCTGGCTGGAGCAGCTCTTGAGGAGTCAGATTTTGAGCAGGCCGCCTATTATCTGGATCGAGCGATTCAGGTCGATCCCTATCGAAGTGATGTCCATGAACTGAAGGCGAGATATGCCGAGGCGGTCAATGACAGCGCTGCGGCGGTTACTGAATATGAAGTTTTGATGCAACTCGAGATCAGCGACCCTGTTGAAGCCCTCACGAACCTTGCGCAAGCCTATCTCAATAACGGGCAGGCAAGTGAAGCAAAACGGAATTTGCTGTATGCCTTGGAACAGGCGCCTAGTTATGTACGCGCACAACGCCTGTTGCTGCGTTCGGTCGAAGGAGACGGCAGCAGGTGATAAAGGTGGCCCTTCTCTGTATGTTTAGTCTGATCGTTTCGCTGGAGCTTGGTGCTCAGGTGATGCCGCTATCCGGCAACAACGAGGATCTTTCAATTTATGGCACCGAAGTCACCGAATTTACCTGGCTCCGGGGTCAATATACCAACCACGGGGGCGGGGCCGCTAGCTATGGCTGGCGGCGGCGCGGTGGCTGGTGGGATACTGACTATCCGGATTCCGATGAGAATTTTTTGCGCGGCGTACAGCGCTATACCAACGTCGATACCAATCCCCGCAATCGAACCTTTATTCAGTTAACCGATCCGCGTCTTTTCGAACACATTTTTTTGTATATGAACTGGAAACGCGTGCCCATAGGCTCATCCTTTAGCGGGCCGAATTTTTCTGAGGAAGAAATAGAGGCTTTACGCGAATTCATGTTCCGCGGCGGCTTTGTGATGGTTGATGATTTTTGGGGGGAGCCGCATCTTGACGATATGTTCATGGAAATGGGCAAAATATTTCCTGACCGCGAAATTATTAAGCTGGATACGAGCCATGAAATCTTCCATATTTTCTTTGACATAGATGAAGTCGCTCAAGTGCCGGGCAGGATGGTGACCTGGGATTTTGGTGGTTTTATGAATCTAGATGATCCCAGCTATCCACCCGAGGTTTATGCTGTCCTAGATGATGACGGCAGGGCCATGATGGTTGCGAATTACAACACAGATCTTGGAGATGGTTGGGAACACACTTTCTACGAGGGATATCCAACCCAGTCCACCAACGAAGCCTACAAGATCGGCATTAACTTTTTAATCTACGCATTCAGCCACTAAGTGGCAGAGACTAAGGACAACACCATGGCGGAACAAGAACAAGCACTGGAGATCGAGAATCAGGATGATATTGCCCTCGTTAGACGCATGCAGGATGGTCGCGATCAGATTGTCGCCGAGATTAAAAAAGTCATCGTAGGTCAGGATGACATCATTGATGAATTACTTACTGCCCTGTTTGGTGGTGGCCATGTGCTGGTCACAGGGGTGCCGGGTCTTGCTAAAACACTGTTGATCAAAACGGTCGCTGACATTCTGCAGGTCGACTTCAGTCGTATTCAGTTTACCCCGGATCTCATGCCAGCTGATGTCGTGGGCTCAGAGCTTGTGGAAGAGTCCGACGGTGGCCGACAGCTCAAGTTTGTAAAAGGGCCGATATTCACCAATATTCTGCTGGCTGACGAAATCAACAGGACGCCGCCCAAGACTCAGTCGGCGCTGCTTGAAGCCATGGAGGAGCGTCAAGTTACCGCGGCCGGGGTGACGCACCCCATGTCGAAGCCGTTTTTTGTGCTTGCGACACAAAACCCCATTGAACTTGAGGGCACCTACCCGTTGCCTGAGGCTCAACTTGACCGGTTCATGTTCAAAATCGAGCTGGGTTATCTGTCCGAGGATGATGAAGTGACTGTCGTCAGCCAAACGACTCAACATCATGATCGGGTGCTCTCCCACCCTCTCAGCGGTGAGGATATTCTTGACTTTCAGCGTATTGCCCGTCAGGTGCCTGCTGCTGAAGCAGTCATTAAGTACGCAGTGCGTCTTGTACACGCATCGCGGCCACAAAGCGAGTCTGCGCCAGAATTTATCAAGGACTGGGTCAGTTGGGGAGCTGGCATTCGAGCCTCGCAGAATCTCATCTTAGCGGGAAAGGTCCGGGCACTCTTACTGGGTCGTTACAATGTCTCGTTCAGCGATGTGAGGGCCCTAGCGCCCTCTGTTTTCAGACATCGTATGTTGCTGAATTTCCACGCCGAAGCAGAGCGGATAACGACAGACGAGGTGATCATGCGATTGCTGGAGGCAGTCCCTGAACCAAGGTCAGAAATCTGAATCAATTCGCAGACGTTAACCCAGCGTAAGTAATATGGCAGAGTCAATCAACTTTCTTGATCCCAATGTGCTGTCGGGGCTCGACAATCTCGAATTACGCGCCCGGGTCGTCGTTGAGGGTTTTTTGTCCGGGCTGCACAAGAGCCCGAATCGGGGGTTCAGCGTCGAATTCAACGATTATCGCCATTATCAGCGTGGCGACGATCTGCGTCACGTAGACTGGAAGCTCTATGCTAGGAGTGACAGGTTTTATATTAAGCAATACGAGGACGAAACCAATGTTCGCTGTGTGATTCTACTCGACACAAGCGCATCAATGGCCTACAGCTCTGGTGGAATGAGCAAGCTGAGCTACGGCGTAACCCTAGCATCTGCCTTGTCCTATTTCATCATGAAACAGCGAGATGCCGTTGGTCTGATCACGTTTGATGATCAGGTTAGAGAATACATTCCTCCTAAAACCAGACAGCCGCACCTGCTGCGGATTCTGAAGACACTCTCTCAGGTGGAGTCAGGCAAGAGAACTAATACAGTCAAACCCCTTGCTGATCTGGCGGCCTCACTTCATAAAAAGAGTATTGTGATACTGATTACAGATATGCTGGATGATGAAGAGAAGGTGATTAACACCCTGCAAAATCTTCGGGGTATGGGAAACGACATCATTACCTTTCAGGTGATGGACGATGCGGAGCTGAGTTTCCCGTTCAATGATGCCTCCGAATTTATTGATATGGAAAACGATGAGTCTTACATCACTTCGCCCGCCGCGATCCGGCAGGCGTATCTGGAACACCTAAATGAATTTCTCGCTTACTGTCGTAAGAAGTGTCAAAGCAGTGGCGTGGATTACTGTCTGCTGAATACTGCAGAACCGTTAGACGAGGCTCTGTCTTCTTATATGTCAAAACGCGCTAAAAGTTTCTAGGGTCAGTCGCAGAGCATGGTATTTCTTACTCCAGTTTTTTTAATTGGCTTGCTGGCAGCCCTGATTCCTGTCGCGATACATCTTATCCGTCGGGAAAAGCCGCCCAAAGTCATGTTCAGCACTATCCGGTTCTTAAAAAAAACCTCAAAAAAGCTGGTGCTGTTCCAGCATCTCCAGCAGATAGCCTTGCTTCTGCTGCGCGCCGCAGTCATCGTCTTGCTGGTGCTCGCGTTTGCCCGGCCTCTGTTCAATCAGTCTGTGGCGCGATTGCTTGATGCAGACCCTCAGTCGGCAGTGATCCTACTGGATCTGTCGATGAGTATGCGCTTTCAGGAAAACTTTGATCAGGCGAAAGCTGAGGCTTTGGCGATTGTGGATCAATTGACAGGGGGCGATGAGGTTGGCCTGATCGCTTTTTCGAGCGCAGCGGACGTGGTCCGGGAGCTTGAGACTGCGGTTGACCAGATAAGAGAGCTAATCGAAGGCATTGACGAACCCGGGTTTGGCCGCACGCGCTATTATCCAAATCTGCGGCGGGCAGATCAGATGCTGCAGGATTCACGCTATGAGAACCGGGCAATATATCTAATTTCTGACTTTCAAGAAGTCGGGATGCAGGGTGCCGATGAGTCGTGGAAACTGGCTCCCGGAGTCGCTCTGTATCTAATTGATGTCGGTTCCTCAGACAGTGAAAATCTGGTACTGACCGATGTAAGATCTCCCGAGCAGCTGCTTGAGGATTCCGCTCAACAGCAAATTTTGGCCAGAGTCCGCTCCACCGGGATGCAGTACCTTGAAAGCGGAGAAGTCAGCCTGAGGCTGAACGGGCAAATGGTGGACCGCAGATCCGTAGACCTTGCTAACCGCTCTGAACAGGTGGTGACTTTTGCCGTAGATTTTGACACTGAGGGTGACTACGTTGGTGAAATCCGGGTCGCTGGCGATGAATTTTCAGACGACAATTCCTATTATTTTACGGTTGATGTTCTGCCCAAGATTAACGTTTTGCTGGTCAACGGCGAGGCTTCGGATAATTGGTTTGACGATGAGGGTCATTGGTTTGGTTTGGCAGTGAGCAGTACTGATTCTTCTCCTTTCTCCCTTAAGACTATTGACTCTGCTGAGCTCAGTGCGGCAGCGATGCGTCAAAGTGATGTGGTGGCGTTGCTTAACGTCGGCGAACTGTCTAATTTACAAGCTGCAGCATTGACTGAATATGTCGGTAACGGTGGCAGCCTGTTGATTGCGCCGGGTGACAGAGTCGATGAAAAGGCGCTCAACCAGCGGTTGGGAGAAATCAGCCCGGCGAGGCTGGAGCAGATGGTTTTGCTGGGCCGCGACGACTACCTGGTTATCGCAGACTATGATCGCCGCCATCCCATTATGCGCTCTCTAGGTAGCGACTGGCCGGCACGCTTTAAGGGGCACTGGCGCTTAACGCCCTCTGAGGATGCCAATGTGCTGATGCGGTTCGATAACGCGGAAGCGGCGCTGGTAGAGAGGGACGTTGGGGAGGGCAAGGTCTTGCTGTTTGCCTCCAGCCTCGATCTCGAGTGGAATAATTTAGCGCTGCAGGGGCTATTTTTGCCTTTTGTACACGAAACTCTCCGCCATCTGGTTCGCTCAGAGGTAGGCCAGAGCGCCTACGAGATCGGCGATAGCATCAGTCTGGAGCAGTTTGTGCTGGATACCGAAGTTTCGGTTATGGATGCGGACGGGCGCTCTGTCAGTCTTGAATCCAGCAACTTGCAGCGTGCGACGTCGCCTGGCCTTTTTACCGCAACGTCGGGTGCCGGCTCAACCCGCTATGCAGTCAACATTCTGCCTGAGGAAAGCAACTTCACACGAGTAGCGACATCGACACTTTATGATGCGATCGTGAACCCTGATACCAGTCCGTTGCAGTCCAGAGATGCTCAGACCGCCCAGTTGATTGAGGAATTAGAGAATCCGCAGCGATTGTGGTGGTGGATTTTGTCGCTGGTGATGGTACTGCTGCTGGTAGAAGTGCTGGTTGCCAACCGAACCTATCGCTGAATCCTCGAACACCTGCGATTCCCCAATCTACCTCACCAAAGGCCCCGTTATCTGCAGAGCGGGCGGAACGGACTCCTTTTTTCTGTGTCAGAAGCTTGGTATGCCAGCCCGGACGGGCTGTTTAATATGACAATTCTGATACCTTATTGACATATATGGGCACATTTAAGTCATTGAATCTACTGCCTTTATTTTTTCTTTGTGTCACGCTAATGTCATATAAATGAAACTATTTTTAAAAACTCTTTGTAAAATAGTAGGTTATGGGCGATAGTGTACACATAAAAGGCACATCGTTATGACTCCGACATTTAATCGAAGCGCATCTAGAAATCGCGCCCTGGCGCCAGCCTTAACTGCGCTTGTGCTTAGCGGGCTACTTACGATTGTCATCTCAGATACTGAAGCTGCAGAGCCAGCTATGAGGGCTGCCCGATCTGAGTACGGCCTGCCAGTCAGCCTCTCTCAGGAAGCGCTTCCTGTCAGGGACATCCCGATCACCTCTTACCTCGAGACTGATACGCAGGCCATCATGACGCGCGCTTTACGGTTTCAGGAGGAGGGTGACCATAATTCTGCTTCCGAGCTCTTCGAACAGGTCTGGCAGATCGCAAGAGTTTCAAAGGGCCTATATCACCAATCGCTCATACCGATTGTGGAGTGCATGATCAGCAGTGAAGTGGTCCTGGAGAACTGGGCGGCAGTGAACAACAAATATCACCTCCTAGAGCATTTGTATCGGCGGCTCTACGCCACAGATGATGAGAGGCTGGAATTTGGCTTGCAAAAAGTCTCGTCTTGGCATGTCAATTCTTTCAACTCGAATGTCGACGGTAAGCGAAAACAGCATCTCCAGCAGGCGCGCAAAATTTTCCTAGCGCGGCTCGAGGTCGCAGAGAATACCCTGCCGGAAACGGACCCGAAATTTGCCTTCCTTCGCGAATCGATCCAGCTGACCGAGACCTACCTCTACCTGATGTCAGAACGTTATATCGAGCATGCTCGCCATAATCAGCGGGCTGCAGAATATGGTTTGGTTGCGTCTGTCGATTAGACGGCCGAGATTGCGGGGCGGGCAGGTTGCTTTCGGGTCAGTAGTCAGCGCTTTTATTGTCTTCTGATGTTCCGGGCTCTCCGGTTTTGGGAATGATGCCCAGTCGCTTGGCTCGTCGCTCCCAGTTGCTTCTGGCGAGCGCTTGCATGTCAGTCTCGTTGTCTGATTCGTCAACAATCTCAAGACCAAGCAGTGTTTCTATGATGTCTTCCATAGTGACAATACCCTCCATGCCTCCGAATTCGTCTACCACCAGAGCCATGTGTTCTTTTTTGATGAGAAAAGTATCCAGTAGGTCGGGTATCGGGACAGTCCGATGGACAACGACGATATCGCGGCGCAGGGCCTTTAGCAGTTTATTATCCTGCGTTTCGGCTAGGTTCAATAGTATGTCATCACGTAAGACGTAGCCGGTGATATTGTCATTTTTTTCACGGTAGACCGGTATGCGCGAATGGGGCAGATTTGTGTTGACGTTCTGAAATTCTCGTACAGTGATGCCTTCACTGGCGGTGTTGACTACGATCCGGGGTGTCATAACATCTTTGACCAAAACTTTGGAGAAGCGAAGCAGGTTGTGAATGATCGTCTGCTCGCTTTCTTCGAGCACGCCGCTCTCTGTTCCCAGTTTTGCCATGGCAAGAAAATCGGTGCGACTGAGGACCGGTTTGTCCTTATCTTTTTTCAAATGGCGGGTAATGTACTGACTTGTCCAAACCAGCGGTGCCAGAACGACTAGCATAATTTTCAGCGATGCGATGGTGAACGGTGTCAGAGCTTCCCACTTATTCGCACCTATGGTTTTTGGAACGACCTCTGAAAAGATTAGTATCGCCAGAGTCATCAGTCCCGCTATCAGGGCTTCGAGACTGATGAGGGGCACACCCGCAATTTCGAGCATGGATTCACCAAAGATGAGCGCGGCCTGTGAGCCTACGCCAATAGCTCCGACCGTATGTGCAATGGTGTTGAGGGTGAGAATGGCTGCCAGCGGACGATCAATGTCGTCTTTAAAGCGCACCAGATCAGCGGCAATATGAGAGCCTGTCTGCTCCTGGATGCTCACGTAGGCTGGAGTGATGCTCAGCAGTACTGCCTCCAGAATAGAGCAAAGAAAAGAGAAGAGAATGCTAGCGAAAAAAAAGCCGAATAGAAGGCTCATGGATCTGTAGTCTCGGCGACTGATGTAAAGATTCTGGCATGAATGTCATCGACGCGCTACCCTATCTGGGGACGCTCGATTCGGGTGAAACGCTGTGGTTATGCTTAGGAAGCGAGCTGAGCGCGCGCCGGAGTGGCAGCCCCTGTGGGCTTGCGCTTGACTAGGTCACGCAGCCTCTGTGGAAGCGCCAGCATTGCCGGGGTAACAATAAGGGTCAGCACGGTCGCAAAGGAAAGCCCGAACACGATGGCAGATGCCAGGCTCACCCACTGTGAGGTAATGGGGCCTCCTACTTCGATTTCCGCCCCGATCAGGTCTACCGACACGCCCATAGCGAGCGGTAACAGGCCAAAGCCGGTTGTAAACGTGGTGAGAAATACCGGACGCAGTCGCTGAATACCCGTTTGAACGATGATTTTCCGCAGTGCCCAGTCTGGGTGTTCCTGGCGCAGGACGTTGAAGGTATCAATGAGCACGATATTGTTGTTCACAATAATACCGGCCAGAGCCACAATGCCGATGCCGGTCAGAATAACTGAAAACGTCTGGCCCGTGGTCAAAAGACCGAGCAGAACGCCGGCGGTTGATAACAACACTGACGACAGTATCAGCAGGGCCTGGTAATAACTGTTGAACTGTGTTACTAGAAGAATGGCCATAAGAGCCATGGCTAGCGAGAAGGCCTGAACTAGAAAGGCGGCGGATTGCTCCTGCTCTTCATTGGCGCCCCTAAACTCATAATAAACGCCATCTACCGGCGGATTTTCAGCCAGCCATGCGGAAATCTCCTGCAGTTTGTTGTCGGCAACAACGCCCGACGCCGGGTTTGCACGGACATAGACAACCCGGGCGCCGTCGACGCGCTGGATCGAGCTGACTTTAGGCTTGGCTACTCGTGAGACAAAACTGCTGATCGGCACTGGCCCGTTTACCGTGCTGATGCGAATCGATTCCATCTGGTCAAGACCTCTGTACTGAGACGGGTAGCGGACCCGGATGTCGACTTCTTCTTCACTGTCATCTGGGCGGTAGTCTCCCATGAAAATTCCATTGGTCATCAACTGAATGGCTGTACCAATTTCAGCCATGTTGGCACCCAACATGGCGGCTTGTGCGCGGTCCACGACGAATTCCCACTCGATGCCGGGTATAGGTGCCGTATCGTCAATGTCGATCAGCTGCTCGCCCAGCTCAGTCTCCATAAAATTTCGGATCCGAGTGGCTTCAGCGAACAGAAGATCGAGATCATCGCCTGACAGTTCAATTTGAATTTCTTTGCCGACGGGTGGGCCATTCTCAACGGTAACCACTTCCGCTCTGACGCCCGGCATATTGGAAATGGCTTCTCGATAGCGATTCTCGACTTCAAAGCCATCGATCCCAGGGCGTACCCGCCGGTCGGTCATCTCCACGAAAATACTGCCAATCAGATCAGGCGCGGTCTGCTGATCGCCACCCATTTGTGAGCCAGCGCCGGACTGCGTCACTATCCCTTTGATGTGCCCCACGCGACGAATACGGCGCTCCACATCGAGCATGAGATCGCGCACCTCAGCCGGCGAAAAATTGCCGCGGGCAAAGACCTGAATCTGAGTCTGACTCGGTTCCACGCCGGTGAAAAATTCAACGCCCTTGCCGTAACGACCATAGGCAGTAACGATGGTGATCAGCATGAGAATGCTGAGTACGAACACGGCAACCGGCATGCGTACGGCTAGGTCCAGAATCCGTGCGTATACAGCGGTGACGCCGTGAATGTTTTCTGTTTTGCCGGACTCCAGGTTGCGCAATGCACTGGCATCGCCTCTACCGATAGCGCCGGAGCGGCCTATCAGGGCTCCGATTGTGGGCGCGAAGAGTAGGGCGTAGAACAGCGAGCCGATCAGTACCGCAAAGACCGTGATCGGCAGATAACTCATGAACTGACCTGCAACACCGGGCCAGAACATGATTGGAAGAAAGGCGGCCAGGGTGGTGGCGGTTGACGCCAGTATGGGCCAGAACATGCGATTCACAGCTAGACGATAGGCAGCGAGGCTGTCCTTGCCTTCGGCCATCTTGCGATCTGCGTAGTCAACCATCACAATCGCGCCATCGATAAGCATGCCAAGGCCTAGCAACAACCCGAAAATCACCATGAAGTTGTAGGTAAAACCCAGCAAGCTGATGACGATAAAAGCAAAAAAGAAAGAAAAAGGGACAGACAGGGTCACAAGAAAGCCTGAGCGAATACCCACGGAAGCAATGACGACGATCAGCACCAGCACCATGGCAGTGGCCATATTACCTTGCAGGCCCATGTTTTGCTCGATAACGAGGGGCGCGGTATTGTTGATGTAAGACACAGAGACGGCAGGGGGTAGGGATGGACGGATGTCAGTGACGACCTGATCGACTTCGGCCATAGCTTCAACTAGATTGGCGCCGTTTCGCTTCATTACATTTAGCGATATCGACGAAGAGCCGTTGGCGTAGGCATATCGGGTGGCATCCTTGAACGTCCGTCTGACGTCGGCGATGTCGGATACTGTTAGCACACCATCTGCGCTTGATGCGAGTGGCAGATCAAACAGGTCATCTGCATTTTCAATCAGGCCGGGGACCTTGACCGAAAAACTCCCCTGACCGGTGTCAACCTGGCCTGCAGGAATCAGACGGTTGTTGCTGGTAACCGTCTGAATGATGGCGGAGTTAGGAATGCCGTAAGTTTCCAATTTGGCCGGGTCGATCACTGCTTCCAGCAGTTCCTCCCGGTTACCGACCATCGTCGCTTCGAGGATTTGTGGCAGAATTTCGATCTCTCTCTGCAGTTCTTCGGCAATGCGGAGCAGTGTTCTTTCCGGAACGCCCTCGCCGCCAATCGCGATCTGGACAATTGGCAATTCCGCAGCAGAGACTTCCGTAATCAGTGGCTCTTCGGTATTTTGCGGAAATCTCGCCTTGGCTCGGTTGATGGCTTCTCGCACATCGGCAAGGGCCGTTGAGGACTCGAAGTCGATGTCAAATTCGGTGATCACCGTTGCCGCGTTTTCGCTTGAGAAAGAGTTGATCTGAGTGATTCCGTCCAGTGTTTTCAGTTCAAGCTCAGCCGGCTTGGACAGCAAGCGCTCGGCATCCTCCGGTGAAATGCCTTCGTGGAGAATCGTGGTCACGATAATCGGCACATCAACATCTGGATTCAGTTCAACCGGAATCGACAGATAAGAGGCAAAGCCTGTCAACATGACCGCAACAAAAACTGAGAGAGTGGTCCTGGATCGGGAAACCGCAGTTTCAAGATAATTCATAGACGCATCCGAAGCGGGACTATCTTATAGATCCCAATCAAAATTGGCAGCGACGATCTGACCGGGAAAAACAATTTCCTGGCCGACCGTCACAAGTGTTATGTCACCCTGAAGTCCGGTAACCCAGATCCCTGGATTGAGTTGATTTGTGTCGTCCCCCACGATGGAGACGTTGTAAAAAGCAACTGTGTCATTGCGTTCCACCACTTTGACGCCGATATTGCCATTGTCATCAAGAGTCAGAGCGGAGGACGGGATTCGATGAGCGATCACTTCGTCAGCTTTCACCAGAATTTCAGTGGTAATCCCTTCGCGAATCTGTTCGCCGGCACCGTAAACTTCAATTTCGATGCGATAGCTGCGGGACACCGGATCTGCCGAGGCGGCGAGAAAGGTCACGGTGCCTGTCACTTGCTGGCCACCAACCAGGCGGCCGGTGACTTCGGCTCCGGTTTGGATACGATTGACTTCCTGTTCAGGAATCAGGCCGACTAGCAGCATCGGGCTGTCATCAAGTACAGAGGCGCAGACCGACCCAACATTCAACAAATCGCCCACCTCAACGGTGCGTGTCTCGACCACACCGTCAAAAGGGGCGATGATCTGGGTGCGATCGACGGCGAGCTGCGTTCGAGTAACGGCAGCTTCGGCAGACTCAAGTGCAGCTTTTAGCTGAGCCACAACAACATCGGACTGCAAATCGCGGGCCTGAAGGTCCACCGCCGCTTCATACTCGAATTGCGCACGTTCACGCTGCGCCAGAGCCTCATTGAGATTCGCTGATCGATCATCGATCGCCAGTTCGCATAGCACGTCGCCGGCACTGACCCGTGCTCCCCGGGGCACCGGCTCGCTCACCAGTCTTCCCTGCAGCTCGGCCCTCACCTGTACATGGCGGAACGCCTGGGTGCGGCCGCGAACCATGATCTGTTCGACGTACAGTTCTGGCCTGATGCGCTCAGCTCGGATGGAAATCACGTCCGGATCTTCACTGGCAGGCGCTCCTGTCGCGACTACCTGAACTTCCCGCTCTGCAGCCTCGGGAGTCTTTGCTGAACTGGGACCTGATCGTGGAACCATCATCCATGCCGTGATGGTGAAAAGTATCGCGAAAGAGATCAGATGCTGCTTTTTCACAAAGGCCTCCGGCCAATTTCTTGAATTAGTGGTGTGCCCGTGATCTCAGGCAAGAAAAATGGTAAGACTACCTACGCTACGGTCGCTACTTCCTCCCAGTTCATTGCCAGTGCGACTTTGCTGTGGCAAGCCAGGTCGGCACATCGCAGCGATTAGTAGAGTTCAATCAGGGGTGCAAATGATAAGGCAGACTACAGGTGAAAAGTGTTACGCATTGTAACGGCATTTTTCTTCTATTAAATATTTGCTGCTCATTGATGATTCTCTCGCCGGAGACAATGCCAGCTCATTCGTGAGGGGTTCCTAGCGGGAATCAGCCTGGATTTATGCTAATTTTGAACAAAGCTGATACGGGTCAGTCACTCGTGTATCGATAAAGGCACAGACAAAGGAACTGACATATGAAAGATTTGACGAATCGCGTTGCCATAGTCACTGGCTCCAGCAGCGGAGTCGGTGCGGCAACGGCACGTCTTCTCGCGGAACAGGGTTGCCATGTGGTAATCAATTACAACAACAATGCTGCAGGTGCCAAGCAAGTTGCCGAAGCTTGTGAAGCGGCGGGAGCAGATACTCTGGTTTTGCAAGCTAATGTGGCCAATGATGAAGACTGTGTCGCGATGGCGCAGGCCGCGAATGAGAAGTGGGGTCGGGTTGATGCACTGGTGAACAATGCGGGTACTACCAAATTCGTCGACCATCACAGGCTTGATGGTCTCAGTGCTGAGGATTTCCAGCGCATCTACAGCGTCAATGTCGTTGGTGCTTATCAGATGACCCGCGCGGTGAGTCACCTAATGCATGCTCAGGAGGAAGGAGGCGCGGTGGTCAACGTCGCGTCGACTGCGGGGATCACCGGCATCGGCAGTTGCGTGGCCTACGCGGCATCAAAGGGTGCCATGGTTACCATGACGCTTTCACTGGCGAGAGCCTTGGGCCCGAAACTAAGAATCAATGCGGTGTGCCCGGGGTTTATCGAGGGTGAATGGCTGAAAGAGGGCTACGGTGATGACCGCTATGCCAAACTCATGGCGTTCAACCGGGAAAATGCGCCGTTGGGCGTGACCGCCACGCCAGAGACTGTGGCAGATGCTATTATACATTTCATCACCGGACCACAGGTGGTCACTGGAGAGACCCTCATCGTCGATGGTGGCAGGCATCTGACAATGGCGCCGCTGTCGCGGCGGTGAGACCTGCTGTGCTATCTACGATCTGATCCACAACCAACAGAGGAATGAGACTTTGCAGAATGTGATATATCAGGTGTTGCCTCGCGGGTTCCTGCTAGTTAACGGTTTGGTTTATGGCATTCTCGCCGCGCTGTTTGTTGTCACGCCCCGTGTATGGTTTGCCAATCTCGGAATTGAGCTGATTGATGAGATTGGCTACACCGAACTGCGAACCATGTATGTCGGGATGATGGGATCGCTGGCAGTTTTTTCCCTGATGGCAGTGCTATTCGCCGGTATGCTAGAGTCGGCGCTTGTCTTATTCCTGGTGAGTTATGCAGCTCTGGCTGCGGTCAGGTCCTGGGGGATTTTTATCGAAGGCCTCTTCGATGATTTTACCCTGCGCCTGCTTTATATAGAGCTGCTAAGCGCTGCGCTGGCGCTGATCTCGCTACTGGGTCACCGCCGCGCCAATCGAAAATCCCGCGAGCTTTCCCTTCAGGGGATATAGTTGCCTGGGAGTCGTCTTTGGCGCTGCGCCAGTGGTCGATGAGCGCGCTTCTTATCCGCTGACATTGTGCAGGCTCTTTGGATTGGGATACTCTTTGCTGGAGGCCAAACTAGCGGTCTACACAGGCGTCAGCTGTCACGGGACAGCGGAACTTTTTGTTGACTTACTGGGCGGTAGATGACCGTATCGACTTCAACAGGGTGGGCGGGTGTCTCGCAGTTCACCTTCGATGCCTCTCTCGCCTGAATAACATAACGGGAATAAAACGATTCTATGAGCGTTCAAAATATCTACGAGCAGAACCTGGGTATGAACCAGGCGAATTTCGCTCCTCTGACCCCTCTCAGTTTCCTTGAGCGCAGCGCCAGCGTTTATCCGGATCTTCCTTCGGTCATTCACGGTGACACGATCTATACCTGGGCCGAAACCTATGCCAGGTCCTGTCGCCTTGCCTCGGCATTGCGCAAGATGGGCATCGGTGAGGGAGACACCGTATCGTTTATGGGAGCTAACACTCCAGAAACCTTCGAAGCGCATTTTGGGGTTCCTATGATCGGGGCAGTACTCAATGCCCTTAATGTCCGGCTTGATGCTAAAGCCATAGCATTTATTCTGCAGCACGCGGACACTAAGGTCCTGTTTACGGATCGTGAGTACAGCAATACGATTAACGCGGCCCTTGAACTGTTGTCTGACAAGCCGGTAGTGATTGACATTGACGACCCTTACTTTTCTGGTGGCGAATTGCTCGGCGCCATGACCTATGATGAAGTCCTGGCAACGGGAGATCTTGAATACCGCTGCTTTAAGGTCAAAGACGAGTGGCAAGCGATTTCACTCAACTACACCTCGGGCACTACTGGTGATCCCAAAGGGGTGGTATACCATCACCGTGGTGCTTACCTGAACGCGATTTCCATGTCACTCTGCTGGGATATGAGTGGCCATCCCGTCTACCTCTGGACTTTGCCTATGTTCCATTGTAACGGCTGGTGTTTCCCTTGGACTCTTGCTGCCGTTACCGGCACCAGCGTTTGTTTGCGGCACGTTCGGGACGAAGCTATTTTCAATGCGATTAAGGCGCATAGAGTTACGCACTTTTGCGGAGCGCCTGTGGTGCTCAACACCATGGTCAATGCCAGAGACGAGATCAAACAGGGTATAAGCCAAAAAGTGAGTGCGATGACGGCTGGAGCAGCGCCGCCTGCTGCAGTGATCGCCGGCATGGAAAACATGGGCTTCAGTGTTTGCCACGTTTACGGACTGACCGAGACCTACGGCCCATGTGTTGTCTGTTCGCCACATGATGAGTGGCAGGAACTTAGTGTCGATGATCGGGCCGAGTTACTTGCGCGTCAGGGCGTCCGGGCTCCGCTGCAGGATGAGATGATGGTTGCGGACCCGGAAACTCTGAAGCCTGTTCCGAAGGACGGGCAAACAATGGGTGAAATCTTCATGCGCGGAAATTTGGTTATGAAGGGCTACCTGAAAAACCCGGCCACAACCGAAGCCTCTTTTGCAGGAGGCTGGTTTCATTCTGGTGATCTGGCAGTCTGGTACCCCGATGGTTACGTCCAGATTATGGATCGCTCCAAGGACATTATTATTTCCGGTGGTGAAAATATTTCTTCTCTGGAAGTCGAATCGATATTGTTTAAACATCCAAAAATTCTGGAAGCGGCAGTCGTGGCCAGCACCAATGAGAAATGGGGCGAGGTGCCTTGCGCTTTTGTTGCCTTGAAAGAAGGCGAAGTGCTTACGGTAGAGGAACTTATCAGCTATTGTCGGGAAGAAATGGCCGGATTTAAGATTCCCAAGAAAGTCGTTTTTGGACCAATCGATAAAACATCTACCGGTAAGGTGCAGAAGTATCTGCTTCGTGAGCGTGCTGAGGCCGTTGAACTGGTGGTCAACAAGTAAGCAGTCAGATGAGTTATGTCACCGTATCAGGACGATAAATCTCGCTTCACCGATTACATACCCCAATGAAACAGAGGATTGATTATGAAAAGACAATTAGTAAGTTCGGCCTGTTTTCTGCTCGCTTCCATGGCTTTTGAGGTTGGCGCTCAGGACGCGCCCGAGACAATCTCGGTAACCAGTTCTGCTTTTGATCACCATGGCATGGTGCCCGAATCGAATTCGGCCTATGGCGAAAACGTGTCTATCGACCTGACCTGGACGGATCTGCCGGAAGGTACGCAGCAGCTCGCGCTGATCTGTGATGATCCTAAAGTTGTGGAGATCGGCATGATGGAGCAGCCTTTCGTGCACTGGGTGATGTACAACATCCCCGCTTCGGCCTCCGGGCTGCCAGCAGGGTTGCCGGCTGACGCGACGCTTGAGATGGAAGGTTTGGAAGGCACTGTTAATGGCCTGAATGGTCTTCGGCGTCCCGGCTACTTCGGTCCGCGACCGCCCGCAAACGGCCAGCTCCATGCCTATCATTTTCGCGTCTATGCACTTGATGACGCATTAAATCTTGAGCCGGGCCTCGATAAGGCAGAATTACTCGACGCTATGAATGGCCACGTACTGGCAACGGGCATGTTGATGGGCCACTATGAGCGCAAGGAATAACACTGCATGGCTATCTTAAAGGCCGGCTCTTGACGGGAGCCGGCCTTTTTTATGCCGAGACCACGGGCTTTTCCCGAGCCGGCTCGTAGGTGTTCAATTAGCTCGCTGATATAGGCGCCCCGATTAAGCATGTTTTACAGTGCAAATTTGATGGACTGGCTTATCAGCCCTTCCTGTAGGATTATGTTCTGGCTGTGGACCCGAGCTACCTCACATTTAAGCATCAAAAGGAACCCTGCTATGAAACAGACGCTGTGGCCATTGACTCGATTCACTTCACTTGTTCTCACAGCAGTATTTATGTCGACGCTAAGCGCGCAGCCCAGAGTGATCGAAACCGCAACCCACCGATTCGTGGAAGCACAGGACGGCGTCTGGCTTGGCACCGGCAGTGGGTCTGTTTACACCATGAGTAATGTCATGGTGCTGGTCGGAAAAAACGACACGCTCGTGGTTGATTCCCATGTGACCCCAACCGCGGCGCGTGCCCTACTGGATGCCTTGCCGGCGTTGACTGATAAGCCGATCCGTTACTTGGTGAACAGCCATTATCATTTTGATCATGCCCATGGCAATCAGGCTTTCCCTGTGGGGGTCGAAATCATAGGTCACGAATATACGCGGCAAAAACTTAATGGTGAGGCGGGTGATGTGCTTGAGGAGAATACCTTCCGCAGTTTTTCAGACCCAGTAGCCTTGACTGTGGCTAATTTGGAGCGACTGGCTGCAGCGGAAACTAACTTAGATCGCCGGAGTCGTTTGCTGGAGCGATTGAAAGTCCAGCGGGAGTATCTTGCAGCAATTGCGGAGGTGCGACCGACGCCACCACATATCACTCTGACGAATAAGATGACGTTATTTCAGTCAATCGATGGTGGCAACAGAGAAATCCAGCTGCTGCATTTTGGGCGTGCGCACACCGGCGGTGATGTTGTCATTTTCCTGCCTCAGGAGAAGGTCGCGTTCACTGGAGACATGATGCTCCCCGGGCTGCCATACATGGGTGATGGGCACGTAGATGAATGGCCAGATAGTCTGGAAGGACTCAAGAGTCTTGAATTTGATTACTGGCTTCCGGGTCACGGACCAATCATGGAATCAAAGGAGCCAATTGTTAAGCTTCAAGACTTCCTTCGAGATCTCTGGCTAAAGACCGGCCGATTCTATCGAGAAGGAGTAAGCTGGGGAGAAGCGGCTTTGCAAATTGATATGACAAACCATAGGGCTAATTTCCCGCAAATTGGTGAGGCAGGGGTTGATCCAAGAGCCGTCAGAAGAATGTATCAGCTGCTGGACCAGCGTCGGTAAGTCTCGCACCAGGAATCAGGTGTCAGTCTTGCATTCGCAATTGGATGGACGGAGAAGAATTTACATGACTGGAACACACGAGCGGCCGATTTTTTTGAAGCCTGGTCACAATGCAGGCGACCTGGTTGAGTCGACTAGTTGGAAGATACTCACTGAAGAGCGCGGGCTAGTCGAGGTCGAGGCGCATCTGCCTCAGCATTTGTTGAACCCACGCAATCAGCTGTTCGGAGGCTTTACCGGCACGTATGTAGATATGATTTCTATTTTTACCTGCCGGACGCTATTTGATGATAAGAACGCATTCAAGTGGTCTGCGACCGTCAATATGCGCATAGACTATTTCGCGCCGGTCTTGGGTCCGACGTTCAGGCTGCGCGGCGAGCTTATCAATAACGGTCGCACGACCTGCCTGGTGGCAACTCATTTTCTGGATCTCGACGGCAACAAGCTGGTATACGCGATTACGACCTTGCGTAAAACCAGATGATTGTTGCTAAACGGGACAACCAAAAATGGCCGCATTAGCGGCCGTTTTTGATCGGGCCAGATTTACACTCACATGGAGTAGCCTTTTTCATCATGGTCGCTGATGTCCAGGCCCTGTTGTTCCTGCTCCTCATCAACTCGCAGACCGCCTGTAAGCGCGGCAACTAGCTTAAGCAATACACCGGTTAGGATGGCGGTGTATGCTCCGGTAGCGATAATTCCGGTAATCTGTATCCCAACCTGTGAGCCGATGCTTGTTCCCGCTGCCAGGCCATTGCCAGAGAAGATGCCCAGATCTGCTGAGACCAAAATGCCTGCTAGGAAAGTGCCGACGATCCCGCCAACGCCGTGTACCGGAAAGACATCCAGAGAATCATCTATCTTTAAACCCTGCTTGAGATAGGACGTGGCGTAGTAGCAGATTACGCCACCGCTCAAACCGACCAGCAATGCACCTGCCGGGCCGACGCTTCCGGAAGCGGGGGTTATAGTGGCCAATCCGGCAACCATGCCTGTGACCGCTCCCAGCACGCTTGGTTTCCCGTACTTGAGCCATTCAATGCTGATCCAGCTCAGAGCGCCGACCGAGGCCGAGATATGAGTCACAAACAGTGCCATACCCGCCGCGCCGTCCGCTGCAAGAGCGGATCCGGCATTAAAGCCGAACCAGCCAACCCACAGCATGGCGGCGCCGGTGACGCTCATTGTCAGGTTGTGGGGAAGAGCGGCAGCTGAGAGAAAGTCCTTTCTCGGGCCCAGTATGATGGCAGTCACCAGGGCTGCGACGCCGGCCGTGACGTGAACTACGGTGCCACCGGCAAAATCAATCAGGCCCATCTGGCCAAGCCAGCCTCCTCCCCACACCCAGTTGGCTACAGGGAAGTAGACGACCAGAGTCCAGAGTGTGCAGAACAGAAGCATGGCTGAAAACTTGATCCGCTCAACGAAAGCGCCAACAATCAGTGCGGGCGTGATGATCGCAAAGGTCATCTGAAAGGCAGCGAAGACCGTTTCGGGGATGTCTCCCGACATTGAGTTCAGGTCGATACCGGCGAACAGCGAACGGCTGAGGCCGCCCCAGTAAGCGGAGTCCGACGGGCCGAAAGCGATGCTGTAGCCGACCAAAAGCCATAGGATTGAGATCACCACCGCAATCGAAAAACACTGCATTAGAACAGACAGAACATTCTTAGTTCTTACCAGGCCGCCATAGAACAGCGAGAGCCCGGGTAGGGTCATGAACAGAACCAATGCGGTGGAGGTCAGTATCCAGGCGGTATTTGCGCCATTAAGATCATCCTGAGCAAGTGCCAAAGAGGGAAGCAACATGGCAGTCAGTGCGGCAAAAAAGCGGCAGGCGGTTTTAATTGTTCGCATAGTGAGTCTCATTATTCAGAGGGCGTCATTGCCCGTCTCTCCTGTTCTGATTCGGATGACCTGCCCGAGATCAGCAACAAAAATTTTACCGTCTCCAATTTTGCCGGTTATCGCAGCTTTGCAGATGGCATCGACGACCTGTTCAACCAGATCGTTGGCAACGGCAACCTCGAGTTTGGCCTTTGGTAGGAAATCGATCACATATTCTGCCCCTCGATAAAGTTCCGTATGTCCTTTTTGTCGACCGAAGCCTTTTACCTCGGTCAGGGTCATACCACTAATACCCAGAGCTGAGAGTGCTTCACGTACATCATCGGCTTTGAAGGGTTTGATAATTGCGGTGATCAGTTTCATTGATTTCTCCAGAATATTACTGCTCAGAATGCCAGCGACCGTGCTTAGCGCCCGTTTCAGGTGCAAAAGACGAGTCGGATGAGCTATTACTTGGTCTCCGCCAGCGAATAACACTTGTAGGCGAAACCTTATCATGCTCTAGAGAAAAGACCTACCGCGCAGATCTGAATTTCTGCACTTAACTGTAGCAATTGGCGATGATCTAGTGGCGCAATGCACTACAGGAGTGCGAATGGGGAAGAGGGATCAAAAGCGCCAATGGTCGCGGGGGTAGCCCAACTATCATTCGTGCAAACCGCAAGATGCGGGATTTTACGAAAAGTCAGGGCAATTGAGGGTGGCGTTTTGGCATCCCCTGCTCAGCTTGTGTGTTTGCCGGGGCGGAGCCGGTTCAGTCCGGACTCAGCTAATCGTCGCATCTAAGAAGTTCATCCAAGAGTAGACAGTCCAGTTACTGTCGCTTACGACTCCACTGAGAGGCAAGCAGGGAGCCGCTGATGTTGTGCCACACGCTGAATAGCGCGCCAGGCAGGGCTGCCGTAGTTGAGAAAAACTCCAGAGCTAGAGCGACGCCTAGGCCAGAGTTCTGCATACCGACTTCGATCGCAATAGTGTGGCTCTGACGAGTATCAAAACCCAGTACTCGGCTCAGGTAAAACCCTCCACACATACCACCTAGGTTGTGTAGCACCACTGCAACCAGTGTCAGGGCACCAATTTCCAGCAGACTGTCACTGTTGAGTGCTACTACGATCGCAATGATGGTGAGAATGATCAGAATTGACAGTGTTGGCAACTGGGGTGTCAGAGGCTGAATATATTTAGGAAAGAGTTGGTTAAGCATGACCCCCATCAGTACTGGGATCAGGACAATCTGTACGATACTGACAAGCATTCCTATGGTGTCGACATCCACTGTAGTAGAAAGGTAGAAACCTGTCAGCAAAGGAGTGGCAACGACGCCGACCAGTGTTGAGCACACCGTCATGCTGATCGACAAGGCGAGGTCGGCACGGGCCAGATAGCTGATGACATTGGACGCTGTGCCGCCAGCGCAGCAGCCTACCAGGACCAGTCCGGCGGTGATCTGATTGGAAAGCCCGAACATTTTCGCCAAAACTACAGCCAACAGCGGCATCACAATGAATTGCAACAAAACACCCACGAGGATGGGTCGTGGGTCTTGGAGGATGCGTTTAAAATCCGTCGCTTTCAGGGTGAGACCCATGGTGAACATCACGCCGGCAAGCAGCGGAATAATCCAGGAGGCCAGCGATGAGAAGGATTCACTGAAAAAGAAGGCCACGCCGGATAGCAGAATTGCCCAGAGCGGGAACAAAATATTGAATCGGTTCATGTGTCTGAAATGATTATTCTGTAGTCTGTGTTATCGAGTCTCCCAGCGCGGAAGCATAGCGGAATGAATTGCTATAAGTAAGTTTAGCTTGCGGTCGAAGGATAGATTATGCCAGCAATGAGATTGTTTTTGGGCCTTTGTAGTTTTTCTGTCAATGCGTTCCGCGATAGCGGACGTGTTAGCTACAGATGATTACCTTGAGTTTTGCTTTTTGGGTCGGTGAGGCTATACGTTTACCAGAACACTTTTGAAACTTGGCGTTCTGCTGCGTGGGTCAGCGTCCGGAGGAATCAGCACGTTGGCTTCTGGGAAATAAGTCATCACCGAACCCTGCCTGATGTCGTATCGGATGGCCCGAAGGGCAGACATTATGCCGATCTTATTTTAAACGTCGACCCGTGCGCCGTCTTCAAGGTCTAAAAGGTCGAGATCGCCAGGATGCATGAAAAGAACTTGCCGTTCAGACTGACGACGGTAGCTGTCTTCGTCGCTGTAAATAATGGTGTTGAACTGACCTTCATTTCTGACGCTAGTCAGGACGAACTCCGGGAGCCGGGTGCCCGCAGCAGAACGTCTGTACCAGTTGGTTGTCTTCGGAATACAAAAGTGCGCTTTGTTTGACGGAGTCTGAAAGCGCGGTGTTTCGAGGTGCCGACCCTTGATGTAGAACTCTGCCTTGCTGTCGTCGATGCTCTCCAGATCTTCAAGGCCGGGTAGAACTTTCGCGTTGACCTGACGGATATTTCGATGTTGTCTGAATTCGGAAAAGTTCAGAGCACTGGGTGATACCACCTGTTCAGCAAGGCCGGCTATCAGTTCCACTTCTGATTGCAGGGCAGGCAGGCGATCAAATCCACCATCGCTCAGGCGAACGACATTTAACATGCTTTCCTGTGTCGCGGCCTGCTTTTCTTGGTCCCTCACCCGCACAGGCAGAATCAGATTTTCGCCTTCTACACCATTGAGGTGGGTCTGGTGAAGTGTGGAATTCAGCATCACTTTGAACGGGATTCTGTCTAGCGCCTGAGCCGAAAAACGCGAGTCTGGATTTGCAGAATAAAGGTTACCACCTAGCAGCAGAGCAAAGTCGATTTGTTCGGCCGCCGCTGTTTGCACGCAGGCCAGAGTATCCATGCCTTCTCCCGCAGGAAGCGCAATGCCGAGTTCCTGCTCTAGGGCTGTCATAGCCTGACTTTTGATTGCTGGGGTCAGGCCGACGGTACTAACACACTGTAAGCTTGAATGGCCGCGGAGTGGAAGCAAACCCTTGCCCGGACCCCCTGCCATGCCTCTGAGCAGCGCAAGAGCAATAACCGCCTCGATATTTTCTGAACCGTTGTAGTGGTGGGTCAGACCCATGCGCCATGCCATAACGGTTGCCTGAGACGCCTGGTAGACCTTGCCTATCTCAACGATCGTTTCTAGATCGATCCCTGACTCTCTGACGATATCCTGCCACTGGGTTTGCTCGAAGAAGTCGCGGTAGGCTTCGATACCTTCGGTATGCTGATCTACAAACTTTGACTCAACGCCGTTGCTGTCCAGCAGACATTTGGCAACTCCGACGATAGAGGCAAAATCGCCACCCACATGGGGCTGGACATAGTGGGAGGAAAAACGGACAAGACCGGCCTCGCGAGCCGGGTTAACGATAATAACCTTGCCCCCCGCTGTCGACATTCGAGCAGCACTTTGACAAAGTGTGGATGGTTTGATGCAGGGTTAGCACAAAACACGAAAATGGTGTCGGCGGCGTGAAGATCCGCATAGCGGATGGTGGCCGTTCCGGTGCCCACGGTGGTGCTCAGGGCAATCCCTGAGGCCTGATGACAGTAAAAAAAGCAGCTGTTGATGTGATTGCAGCCATAAATACGCGCAAGGAGCTGGAGAAGAAATGCCGCTTCATTGGAGGAGCGGCCGGAGCCGTAAAAGAAGCTGCGGCCAGGAAGCGTCGCGCGCATTTTTTGGCCGGCCAGTTGAAGCACCTTGTCGTCGCCGATCAGCTCGTAGCGGTCGGTTCCGGGCGCCTTGTACACCGGGTGTGAAAGCCGCCCGAGCTCTTCGAGCTGTTTGCCAGTCAGCTGGCGCAGTTCTGCGAGGCTGTTTTGCTAAAAGATCTGTGGCGGAATAGGCGCGCGATGATCGCTTAGTTGCGCCTGGATGATTTTTTTTACAGATTTCAACCCGACTGCTGTGCTCATGGTGGAGGCCGCCGCGCTGGCCTCCGGTCCCAAAAGCGCAGGCTTTGCAGGCGTTCTTTGAACGAACGCTGGAGCTGAGTTTGCGGGCACCCACTTGGCGGGCAATAGACATCACGTAATTAATGGCATTGAAACCACCGCCAATGGATTCGGCCTCGCCGGGATGTTTTTCAGTCATTCAGCCCGATGACCTCCATCCGGTCTGAGCCGGCTACCGTGATCGCCCTTCCGTCAACAGTGGTGAAGGAGCGCTCTGCCAGCTGATACTTATAGACTTGATAGCTTGCAGGATCTGCTTGATCGGCGCTATATAGTTTTACGGTAATCAATTGGTGGTCATCCTGCCATCGAAAGTAATAAAGGGCAGCACCCACCAGCACCATGAAAAGTAAAAACAGATAGGATGCGGTTCGCAGATCGTCATGCAGCGTGGGGTCGAGTAATCTTTTTTGATGGCCGGCAGAAATTTCCGGGGGGGCGGGCTTCGTTGTGCCGCGGTTTGATCCAGGATCTCGGCGCACTATCAGGTAGGCAATGGCTACGACAGCTAGGGTAAGCAGTATCTTGCCTATCATTGGGGATTCCTCATTTGTCGCATCGAGCTGCGGCCCCTTGCAAAGCATAATAACAGTGCCTGCAAAGTATTGACCAGTCGCTATCTCTGCCGGATCAACTCTATGATCCAGTGCTTGCTGAGAATCTATAGCCGTGGTTCGTAAAATAACGGCCACAGAATGTGGACGCTTGAATCGACGTAGCGGTCAACAACTAGGATGTACGGACCGTAAGACAAGCAACTGCCCGACGTCCCCAAGGTATGCCGCCGCTGGTTCTGAAGGGTCGCCCACCCTCATATTTTTGGATCTGGCCTGCCTGGATTATTTATTTTCGGGTTGCCTTCCTGTGGTTGCTGTTGTCAGTTTGCTATCTAAGCCTGAAGTTGCCGTTGATCGCGAGCCCTGCAATCTCGTTTTCAGGTATGTTGGAAGTGGTGAAGACTGCGGTATTCAACGCCGCCGGTAAGACTGTCACACAGTGGATTTTCCGTGGACTACTAACGCCGTCTCAGGGACCTCCGAACGCGAGCAGGTTGAGACCTTCATGCCGAGTCTGGTCACTTCAGACCTCAGATTTCTGAAGGTTGTGAAACCCAACTTCGGCTGTCGTGGCGCCTGTGTCAAGCTATTATAAGTCGCAAGCTGAGCTGGAAGCCTGTCTTGCTTCCAATCCGGTCAGAGCAGAGCTGCAGTTTCAGTGAGTCTGCCAGTGGGAGGCCGAGGCGGAAGTATTCTATCCCAGATTTCCCGGGGCGAGCCCGATCGATTTGTGCCCCCATTCGTCTCAAAGGGGCAGTCTGCATAAATGTGCTCGGTCTCATCAGTTAGCCGTGAGCGGATGCATTAGATGCCACCTCTGCCGATCGATACGGAATGCATTTCGGCAGGCTGGATGGAAAAAACCTTGATGTGGATTCTTTGCGGGCCGTATCAGATTTTGAAATCATAGAAATAAATAGGGCTGGCTCGGAATCGATCCACATCTGGGATCGGGATGCGAGTCTCCGGGAAGCTGCAAGGGGCGCTGTTGCAGCAATTTTTCACGCTGTTTAAACTGAGCGCGGAAAGTCGCTGCTTGGGCCATCGATCTCCGGGCTTGGGCGCTTTGTATCTGGCCTGGCCACACGAATCGAATTTGGTAAAACAATATCCGGATGATGACTAACCCCTGTCGATTGCCTCTGAAGCCCAGAATTCTTGCTTCAGCGCTTGAAAGCCTGCTGGGTCTCAGGCCACTGGCGAAGGTCTACGATGGTCGCCCGCCAAACTGCGATCCCTTTGAGTTTCTCGACTATACACTTGATGCGTTGGGGATCGATATCGCGATTGATGACGAAGCGTTGTTGGAGGAAGTACCAAAGAGCGGAGCCGTGCTAATCGTTGCCAACCATCCGCTGGGCGGGCTTGAAGGAATGGCGCTTGCAAAAGTTATAGGCAAGTATCGGCCTGATCTGCAGGTGCTGACGAATGAGTTGCTGCGTCTGATCCCCGAACTCGCGCCGATATTTATCGGCGTTAATGTTTTGTCCAGCAATGCGACGGCGGGTAATGTCGGCGGCATTAAGCAGGTTCACAGGCACCTGAAGAATGACGGTGCGATACTGTTGTTTCCGGCAGGAATGGTGTCGGCGTATGAATTCAGCCACCGTCGCATTCAGGATCGAGAATGGAACCGCCTGGCGGGACAGCTGCTGAAAAAATACGAATGTTCCTGCACGCCGATCTATGTTGGAGGTAGGAACAGTTACTATTTTTACGGGGCAGGCCTGGTGCATCCGCGCTTTCGCACCCTGCTGCTGCCGCGGCAGCTTGCAAATAAACAGGGCTTCACTCTGCCCCTGACTATCGGGCGCTCGATCCCTTCGCAGGAGTTGAGGCTGTTGCAGAATCCGGTGGCGGTGACACAGTATCTTCGTGTCGCTACAGATGCGCTTCAGAAATCGGCAGGCTTGTTCCAGCCGGCCGAGCCGGAGACGCTTTCGGAATTGGGTCGTGAGCAAAGCTCCAACGAATTACGGCGCGCGGTCGCAAAGATGACTGACTTTCGTATTGTCGAGCACAATGAGTTTGATGTGTATTTCGCGCCTTACGAGCGGCTTGGCCCGGTTATGGAGCAGATCGCCATTGCCAGGGAGAAGGCGTTTCGCGCAGTGGGAGAGGGAACCGGTCTTTCTCAGGATTCCGATGAGTTTGACCCACATTATCGACACCTTTTTTTGTGGGATAAAACGGAGTGCCGTATCGCAGGAGCCTATCGGGTTGGTCTGGTCGATGAGATCGTTGCCACGCATGGGGTTGAAGGACTATACAGTCGCTCACTCTACAAGTATGACGATGCGTTCATCCGGCAACTGGGCTTCGCGGTTGAAATGGGGCGTTCTTTTATAAATCCAGACTATCAGCGTCGGCCGGTTTCTCTGAATCTGCTCTGGCGGGGGATTGGGCAGGTGCTTGTTAAAATGCCCAGGTATCACACTTTATTTGGTTCGGTGAGTATTTCGAGGGAATACAGTGACCTTGCCCGAAGTCTTATTGCAGATACGATGCTTACTAATTTTGGGGCGAAGGAGTTTTTCCAGCTGGTCGAACCGATTAACCCACTCAAAGTCATGAACCGGGTCTGGACAAATGACATGCTTGCGGAGTTGGCTAACGTGAAGATGTTGAGCAAGTTGATCGGCCGCTGCGATCCCGGTAAGGCGGTGCCAGTGCTCCTGCGTCACTACCTGTCTTTGAATGGCAAACTGGTCTGTTTTAACATCCACCCCAGTTTCAATAATTCGCTAGAAGGGCTGATCATTGTTGATACGCGGAATACCGAGCAGAAGACATTGAGCAAGTTCCTGGGAGCGGAAGGTCTGAAATACTTTCTATCCTTCCATGAGGTCAAAAATACCGCCTAGCGCTCCCTCCGCTGGCCTCCTATAATGCTCGCATGAATAAACTTTTCTCCGTGCTTCAGTTGTTGCTCGCGGTTCTGTCCGCTGCGCTCGCCGTGGCAACCCTGGTAAATCTGGTGCTGATCAGCTCACGACCTGAAACGATATCGGTGGTTAATGCCATAATTGGGCAGGGTCTGCTGATTGTTTGTCTGGCGGCATTTGCCAGAGTTTTGGGGCGAAAAGCCTGGCGAGCACTTTCTGGAGAAACGTCAGACGCCCCTTAATCCGACTGACCGGGGTTTCACAGCCCGAGTGCGTCTGCACAGTGACTCGAGAAAACAGTATAATACGGCGCTTTTTCACCTTGAGCCTAGCCTGAATGATCATCTTCGACCATCCTGATCGGTTTGCGCAATTTCACCAGAGCTGTGTTGCTACCATCGGTAAATTTGACGGAGTGCACCTTGGGCACCAGCTTATCCTTGACCAGCTGAAGCAGCGGGCAGAAGAGCTGAATCTGCCTACACTGGTTATTTTGCTGGAACCGCATCCTGAAGAATTTTTCGCTGGACCCGGCGGTGAGCCACCGGCACGCTTGAATGTGGTCCG
>PBTW01000087.1 GCA_002729315.1 Gammaproteobacteria bacterium | reverse complement strand
GTTATAAAAGGCTTTAACCTCGCCTTGCTCGGTGTGAACCAGTACCACGGGCTCGCCGGCCTGTTCCCATTTCATATAGCAGCCAGGTTCCGGGATCTCATCGAGGTGCGCGGCAAACAGCCAGGATTTTTTAAAGATTTCCGCCTGCTCCAATTCGAAGAACCGGGGGTCGGTGTAGCGCCCTGCAGGAATATCAGGCAGGTGGGGAAAGCTCTCGGGAGGCTCGGTGCGTGCCGCCTCATACTCCATCAGGGCACGAAGAGTCTGAATTTCTTGTTGTTCCATCGATTATTGCTCCCCGAATATCTGCACTCTTATTTTATGCGACAGGCACTCGCCATCGTTGAGTGGCCACTTTTGGTGCCGATTATCTTAAGTCACCGAGAGAGGAGGTGATAGCCGTTACGCCGGCTAAATGAAGTGCACTCACTTCGTTTTCATCGCGCTACCGCCCTAGTGATGCAGCCGCTATGCTGGCGCTACATGAGACAAAGAGAGGAGAGAGCATGCCAAGTTCAATTGCGCGGAATTGGCTCTTGGTCGCCCTGGTCGGAATGTACTCCATAGTCGGACAGGCTGCGGAGTCATCGCCGGTAGCCTCGGTTCAAGCAGAGAACCTGCTGCGCGAGTCGATAGCGGGTATCGAGGGCAAAGAGGTCATCGTCAGCCGTGTCAGCTTTCCGCCTCACACCGAGCTGCCGTGGCATTGGCATCCGGGCGAGGAATTTTTCTATGTCATCGAGGGGTCTATTACGCTTGAGCGGCGCGGGGAGCCTGATTTGCTGGCTGGGGCGGGTGAAGTGCAAAACATTGCTGCGCAAGTCGTTCACACCGGTAGCACGGGTGAGCAGGGCGCTGAGCTGGTGATTTTCAGAGTGCATTCCGCGGGAGAGCCCGAGCGGTATCTGGTGGACTGATGTTTAACGTCAGCCCGGTCGGTCAAAAAAGAACGTGGAGGGCGGCACGAGCGCCACCGGGAAGTGCCTTTTCGGTAAGGTCACATATCGTCTAGCGTGTAAACCTTTGATGCTCGATGTCTGCCATTGTAAGAACTGTCAGCGTCAGGCTGGCGCATCTTTTATACCGTTCGTTGCGGTGCCTCTCACTGAGGTAGAGGTTGAGGGGACGCCCAAGATATTCATGGATGATGGCACCGTGAGCGGTAACACTGTTGCCCGTCACTTTTGTGGCGACTGTGGCTCCCCTATTTACGTCGTCGTCGCGAGGGCACCCAAAACTGCCTATTTCACCAGCGGCACGCTGGATCACACGGATCATCTGGTACCTAAGTGCCACGGCTGGACGAGTACCAAGCACGAATGGGTGACTATTTAGGATGGTGCGCCTGAGTACCATCAAGATCCCGGTTTACAGCCCGAGGGAGTTCGAGAGATCCAAGCGGTGGCGCAGTGATTCGCAGGATGATTCGCTGCTGTGGGCGCGGTACATTCGAAAATAATGCTGCGTATAACTCGCCACTGGAGTAACAGAGATGCTGGATATCACTGACCGCACTGTTGTGATTACTGGAGGTGCGACAGGTATCGGTTTTGGTCTTGCTAAGGCCTTGGGTGCGCGGGGTGCGAATGTAGTAATCGGCGAGCCGCGTCAGGCGCGCCTTGATGAGGCCGCTACCCTGCTTAACGACATCGGCATCAAGGTTCGCGCGATGCCTTTGGACGTCTCTGAACCCAAGCAGCTGAGTGACTTCGCCGACGAGGCCTTTACCGCCTTTGGTGAGGTGGCGGTAGTGATCAATAACGCCGGTATCGGGCAGGCGCGCGGCGCGGTCATCGAAACGCCAGTTGAGGAGTTGCAACGCGTGATGGCCGTGAACTTCGAGGGTGTATGGCGCGGTTGCCAGGAGTTCGGGCGTCGCCTGATTGAACAGGGCACCCCCGCAGGGCTTTATAACACCGGGTCTGAGAACAGTTTTTTTGTGGCCGTCGGCCACTCTGCGGCTTATGTTGCCAGTAAGCACGCAGTGCTGGGTCTCACTGACTGTTTGCGCGAGGAGATGCCCGAATACATCTTAGTGGGCATGATTGCGCCAGGTTTTGTGGGCTCCGAGCTCATCCCCGAGCCCATGAGGCCTTTGGGCATGCCGGTCGACGAGTTCGCCGAGATCATTGCGCCGCAGATATTGTCGGGTGAGCCCTACGTGGTCTCCCACGGCTACAACCGCGTGCGAATCGACGAGCGGCAACGTCAGATTCTCGATGCCTATGAGCGGTCAGCGCCGCGCGTCGAGGGTGACGAGCGATACGATGTGAGGGTGTTGCTCGAGTCGTTAAAGAATCAGGGTTGAGTAGAGCGCTCACGTTTGGATAAGTTGAATTGACCGGCCCCCGCTACATGCTGATCAGCGCGCTGGCGTTTGCGCTGATGGCGGCATTGGTCAAAGAAGCCGGGCAGCTGGGTATCCCGTTACTGCAAATCATTTTTGTGCGCGCGCTGATTTCCGTTGCTCTCTCGCTCATTGATATTGGTCGGGCCGGCGTGCATCCGCTGGGGTACCGAAGGGCGCTGTTATTTGCCAGAGGGCTTTCCGGGTTCCTTGCGTTGACAGGCGTTTTCTATGCGCTGATTCATCTCTCTATGGCGCAGGCCACAGTGCTGCAGTACTTGCACCCCGTGTTCACCGCGCTTTTGGCGTTCCTTTTCTTGGCTGAACGGCCCACGAATGCCACGCTGGCCTGCATCGCATTGAGCCTGTTGGGGCTCGCCTGCATCGTGTCGCCTTACTGGTTCGCAAGCGATGCCACAACAGCACCACTATGGCCGGTCATCGCGGGGCTGGGCGGTGCCTTTGGTAGCGGCGTGGCATACACGTTGGTCCGCAAGCTGGTGACTACCGAGCACCCGTCTGTGATCGTGCTCTATTTTCCGCTGGTGTGTGCACCGGGCACGCTCTTGTTGGGTGGCGCAGATTTTGTGTGGCCAACGGCGGCAGGTTGGTGGGTGTTATTGGGGGTCGGTTGCTTTACCCAATTAGGGCAACTGGCGCTCACTAAAGCGATGCAACTAGATGCGGCGAGCCGCGTCACCAGTTTGAGCTATGTGCAGATTATCTTCGCGGCCATATTAGGCTGGTTGGCCTTTGGGGAGATCCCCACTCAGGCCACGCTGTTGGGTGGCGGTTTGATTCTATTGGGCGCGATGGTCAGCGCCTGGCTGCAACCTCGATCGGCTCTGGCGAGCTGATGGCATGACAATGGGCTCGCCTAACGAGGCTCACAGGCAAAGGCTGGCCAGTGCACTATGTCGTCAATCTGATTCAACGCGGCGGGTGCTCAATCATTAACGTCGGTACGCCCAGCGTGTGAGATTTGGCCGTGCAAACCCGTGTGCCGGGTTTGCGGCCATCGCGGATATCCGAGATTTCAACGCCGCTCTCTGTGAGCCTCATATGCGTGGCTTCAATATCATCGGTTTTGAGAGCGAGCCCCCATAACTCATCTTGCTCCGGTGCCTTATCAGAGGCAATTACTTCGATGCTCATGGAGCTAGCGCGAAAGAAGAGCTGCACGCCGCCCCATTCGGGCACATCCTGTTCTAACGCCAGACGGATACCGAGCTGGTCGCCATAAAAGGTTTTCGCAGCATCGGCGCTTTGGGTTTTCACTACCACGTGATCGACTCCGCCAATCGCACCTGCGCTACAGGGTGTCGCCTCTGGTAGCGTTGACCCCGCCTCGTGTTCAGTGCAAAAAGAGAAGATGCCTCGAGCGGCGCTCGGGTCCCAAAACACGTTCCGCCAACGGCGTTCGGCCCCGCTTTGTTCATCGACACCATGACCAGGTATAGGGTCTGATACTTCAAGTCCTGCCGATCTGGCATGAGGAATAAAGTCGTCGGCGCTTTCCGTACCAAACACCAACCCGCCCAGGCAGGGGCCCCGCGCATTCAGAATGCCGTTAACGATGTCCGCAGCCATCCCCTCTCCCTGTGGGGCAAGCAGTTCGATGTAGGTGTTATCCAGTTTGAACAATGTATTGGCGGTGTCGTAATCGGGGTGTGCACCTCGCCAACTCGGCGCGCGACCCAATAGCGCACTGTAATCAGCGCTCGCCGCAGCGAGGTCATGAACTGCGATGATGATGTGGTCAATCGTCGTCATACTGTTTTATACCTCAACGTGTGGGCAGCCAGAAAAGATCCTCAACGCGACATCCAAGTGTCTCCGCGATTTTCAATGCCAGCACGGTCGAGGGCACATACACGCCATTCTCTATCGCATTGATGCTTTTTCTGGATACTTCTGCCAGCTCAGACAATTGCCGCTGAGTGAGGCCAGCGGATTTACGCGCGGCCTCGAGGTTGTTCAGTAGCTTCTCGTGATGCTTGCCCAAGAGACGGGCCTTTATCTCTTCTCAAACTCTTCGACGGCGTCAGTGAGTTCCTCACCTGTGTTGGGGTAGAGGTAGCCCGCGATCATCGTGCCGAAACCGATGGCGCCTACCAATAGTCCGATTCCCCCAAACATGGACCCAAAAGACACCGCACCCAGTAGGTAGATGCCTACACCGACAAATAGCGTAATAACGCCGCCCCGCCGGTAGTCGATAGGCGCTTTTTTTCGCTCGTCAAAGAGCCCCAATAGCCGCTCAACCTTGGCAGGGTCGTCGAGGTGCTTGGCAATTTCGATCACCGCTTCGCGCTTTCCCTTCTCCTCGTGGTAAAGCCAGACAAAAACCGCGATCGGCACAACAAGGCCAGTGAGCACGCCGAGCACTGCGATGGTCTCGCCAATCATGGGGTATTCCCTGTCAGTGCAAAATGTAACTTTAAGGTCACATCATTTGAGAGAGAAGTAAAGGTTACATTCCGCGCTCTGGCGCACCAGTAGCAAGATTGGAGAACTGCGCTATCGGGCGGTGCGCCGCCATCGGGCTGTAAATTGATTCACCTGGCTACTGTCTAAAGGGGGTGATGCACTCAATCTTCCCAACAGGTGAATCGATAGCTGTCCAGCTGATCCCAGAGTTGCCGGTGTGTCTCTGACGATAAATCCTTAGAGCCAGTCATATGCGTTACTGCCTCTTCTAGCTGGGCCCTGCTCTCAAACGACATGACAAAAAAGGTATCCAAATCAGACTGGTCGGTATCCATGATCGGGTGGGGGAAGCGTTTACCGACGGGCCCGGTAGTCGACAGAAGCTGCTGCTGCTCAAGTGAGGCAAAGAGTTGCCGTACCGTCTCAGCAAATGTCGCAGCTGTTACCGAGGGCTTCAGTTTCACCGCGCTTAATAAATGCACCATGGCGAGTCGGACATAAAAATGGTGAGAACCGCCTATGCTCATACAGGTGCTGCTTAGTGACAATATTTTCAGTCAAATCAGTCGCAGGGGTTGTTTGAAAATCCGGTAGGTACTGCGTACGGTGTACTCACCCAAGTAACGCGGCGATAACCAATGACCCAACGATTTTTGTCCGCGCTATACGCTGCGTTTCTCATCGTCAGCAGTGTCTTTGCTGACGATTTGGCGGGAAGTCCCACTGCTGCGGAGCCGCAGTCATTTCCTGTCGTGAGGGCCCCAGCGGAGCGCCGGGTGCCTGCCGAATGGGAGCCACAGGAGGCCATTTGGCTTCAGTGGCCGGGCGAGTGGGAAAAGACCTACGAAACGGCCTTTGCCGCTTTCAGTTGCATCATCATCCAGTATGAAAAGTTACACGTGCTTTATCAGTCGCCGCAGGTGCTTCAACAGGCACAGGCAGCCTTACTCAATGCGGGCTGTGATCCTGAACATGATTTGATCACTTGGCACGACATTCCGAATGACAGCGCCTGGATACGCGATAACGGCCCTGTATTTGTCGAGGAAGACGGCGAAATTCGCGTGCAAAACTGGCAGTTCGATGCATGGGGTGGTCGGTTTGGCAGTGATGTTCCATATGAGCTGGACAATTTAGTGCCCCAGCGCGTGGCGGCGTATCTCGGTATGCCGCTCGATAACGTCAGCATTGTGCACGAGCGCGGCAACCTGGAATTTAACGGTGTAGACACCGTGATCCTCAATTGGAGTACCTTGGGCGATGCTGCACGGAATCCAGGATATACCCGCACCCAAGCAGAGGCAGATCTAAAGCATTGGTTCGGTGTTAGTCGGGTTGTTTTTGTAGAGGGAGTGCCCGAGGGTGATCGCACCAATGGCCACATCGACGGCATCGCGAGATTTATAGCCAAAGATACGGTGGTGGTAGGGCAGTGCACAGCGGCATCGGTGTGTAAGCCGGGTGATGGGAAAACAGCTGACCTTCTCGATAGCGCGGCGGAGGTGATCACTGATGCTGGCTTCAAGGTCATCCGCGAGCCCATGGACGGCACAGCCGAAGTTGACGGACAGCAGTTCGATACAAACTATATGAACTGGTTAATCGGAAATGGCTTCGTTATCACTACTGGCTATGGTGACGAACGGCTCGACAATGAAGCCAAAGTGCGATTGCAACACTATTTCCCTGGCCGCGACGTGTACGTGCTCCCCATGCTGAAGTCATGGGCTGCCGGTGGCGGCGTGCATTGCCACACCAATGACCAGCCAGCGCAGTTAATGGCAGATGCCTCGCTGTCGGATGGCCATTCTGAGCAATGAACGACTTGGTGGGCATTCCTGAGGCCTGCAGCTTTGTTGCCCATTGCATTGATCTCATGACCAGCTTCTATCTAAAAACCAAGTAAGGCATTCCTTTATGAACGATCTCATTCTGCAGCCCATACTCTTCATGGGGCTACTGAGCCTTGTGATGATGTTGCTGATGTACATCACCCGCATCCCCGCCGCCAAGGTGCTAGAGGCGGAGGGTGTAGATTTACAGAAGCTCTCGCACCCGGCGCAATTGGGTGGTGTTTTCCCCAGTAGGGTGGAACGGATTGCCGATAACTACAACCACCTCTGGGAGCAGCCGACCCTGTTTTACGCGGTGGTGTTGGTCATCTGGGCACTAGGCCATACAGACCCTATTCATATTTATGTCGCTTGGGCTTATTGCGCGCTAAGGTTTTTGCACTCGATTGTGCAGGTAACGATCAATCACGTGTGGGTGCGCTTCAGCCTCTTTTTTATGAGCTGGATTGCGCTCGCTGTTATGCTGATCAGAGAAATCATCACTGCTGTGGCAGCGGCCTAAAACGACTGAATAGGGAATCTAATGTTTAACATCTGGCGGCAGTCGCTTTGTCTGATATTTGTGTTTGTGTTGTTGAGCTCGGCAATGGCAAAGGGTGAGCCTTTAGACGCCGCGGCGTCTGATCCCAATGTGATGGGATGGATGCAGGGTTTCCCGCCCGCCGATGACCGCATCATCG
>PBTW01000086.1 GCA_002729315.1 Gammaproteobacteria bacterium | reverse complement strand
TGCAGAGTTAATTTCGATCAGATACGCGGGGTATGAATCGGGCAATATGTCTTCCCACAATTTTGATGCAGAGGCACTGGCGGTGCGCGGTGATGAGCTATGGTTGTTCTCGAAAAACCGGGGGAATGGCAATTCAGATCTTTATCGTTTGCCTAAGTTGCCCGGGAACTACGTCGTTGAGATTAGCCAATCCCTGCCGATGCGGTCATTGGTCACAGCTGCGGACATTCATCCCGAAACCTTTGAGCTGGTGCTCATCAGCAGTCGGCGGGGAGATTTCGGCTCGCAATCCCTGATCTGGTTTGCGCCGACCAATGGCAACGGAGTTGACTGGGAGCGGCATCGGGTCGCGCGTCTGTCGCCTTCAGATCAGTGGGAAGCGGTCGTTTGGTTGGATGAGGCTGAAGTCTTGCTCAGCCATGAAAGTAATTCTCGTGGATTTGCGGGTCTCGGCCGCTTTCAGAAGCGCTTGGCGAATGATGGCCCGGCAGACTAGCAAAAAACTCAAAGTGCCGGGTTTTTGGCAGCATCAGCTGTTTCCTCGGTTTGCCATGCAGCAACCAGACATCCGGCCACAATCAGGGCGGTGCCCATCAGCGTCGTGTGTGTAATGGCTTCAGAGAAAAAAAACCAGCCGAGCAGTGCGGCCCAGGCAAATGCCGTGTACTCCACTGGAAGCAAGGTGCTTGCTGGCGCCCTGGCGTAGGCCCAGGACATCATCAGCATTGAAAACAGGCCGAGAATTGAAGCGGTAAACAGCTGCGGGGCAATTGCGAGGGGCGGAACCACGGCAAGGACAGGGGCCAGTGCGCCGAAGAAAAGTATAACCGTGAGATTCTGAAAAAATCCGATTTCTGTGGGCGCCGCTACCAGCGCCTGCTGCCGCTGCAGGATGAGGTTGTAGGCATAAAGGACGGCAGAGCAAAGAATCGCAAGAATGCCCTGACCCATTTGGAAGTTATAGTCTCCGCTCAGCCGGCCACCGATTACCACCCCGGCACCGATCAGACCAATGCCTGATGCGACAAGTGCACGTCGATTGATCTGCTCGTGCAGGATCACTGCGGACAAATAAAGGGCGATCAGGGGCGCGACGAAAGACAAGCCAACAGCTTCCGCAACCGGCAGATATTTCAAGCCCCAGAAGAATAGAAAAGCCATGATCGATACAATGAAGCCGCGCCAGACGTGTAGCCTCAGCACCGATCGCAATGGCCACACAGGTTTGCGCCAACAGTATAAACTCCCAGCCAGAACGATGGTGATTAGGCTGCGCCACAACATGGCGTTGTAGGCGCCGACCTGCAGTGCCAGTCCCTTCATGGCAACATCCATACCTGAGTAGGTCGCGATGCCCAGAGCGGCAACGACAAAGGCGACAGACAGAGGATCTAGTTGAGGTTGCAAGGGTATTCACTGCCTTATAGTTTGAAGATGGGGAAGCATACCCCAAACGTCAGCGCCGAATGAGAACCGGTGAAGACCGGCTGTTCCGAGTATTTATCCGGGTACTCTCTGCGGGCGAGTTATTGCCAGCCGTCCCTGCTAAGCTGTCGCGAGTCATGGTCCAGGGCACGTTGCTGCCCCAAGCGGAAGCGGTCCCGTAAGCGGCATTGTCTTCAAGAGTTGCGGTCATCACACAGGTGAAGGAAGCCCCATTGCGGTTGATCTTTAAGTTGATGGAGTTAACTTCGATTGTCCCCTATTCGATGAGCCACGTTCTTCCGTTCTCCAGATCGAATTGACCTGTCAAAACACCGGCTTCCGCTTTCAGGGTTACGACTGCGTCTACTGTGCCCATCCGGCCGCTAATGTGGAATTGCCAGTGGCTTTCCGGTAGGGATTGCGCTGAGCTGGCAGACAGATGAGCTGCCAGTGCAATTAACAGCAAAATTTGTCTGAACCGTCTATAGTCCTGCGTGTGATCAACGGGCGTCATAATCCCGCTTTTTTTAGGAAGCTGTTGCGAGCAGCAAGTAGGACGCCAATCAATGATGTCCGGCTTTTGTGCGGGTTCCTGATCTCTTTGTTCAGTATATGTGCTAGAGTTCCAGCGTGTCTGATCAACGGCAGTGTTATGCGCAGCCAGCTAGGATCGCCTTGAAAAAAATAGCGCTTTTTATTTCGGTTTGCTCATTTTTCTGTGGCTCTGCCGTATCACAGACGGCTATCAGCGGCGTCTGGCTACTAAACGGCCCGGGCACAGAAAGCGCTATCCAACTCAAACCCTTGGGAGAACAGATCCGCACAGATTATGATCTACTCGTTGATGACCCCAGTCTGTCTTGCACTCCGGCTAGTGTTTCAAGAATCTGGGCCAACCCCAATTCACGGATAAAGATCACCGAGCAGTCGGATGCCATTGAGATTAGCTACGAGTTGTTCGACCTGCGTCGCCGCATTCCAGTGGGAGATGACTCTGTCATGTCGGATTCCCCGAGCACCAAGAATCTCTCTGGCACCCTGTTTGCGGAGATGGGCTCATCCTTTGCCTTCTATGAGGGCTCCACGCTGATCATTGAATCGCGCAATCACGCGCCCGGATATATCAGAACGTCAAGAGGCATTCCTCAGTCACCGAATACAGTCGCGATTGAGGAGCTCGAGGTGAGAGATGGTGAACTGCATATTACGCATACCTACCGCGACGAATCTCTATTCGAAGTGCCTCTCGTTCTGGAATACTCGTTTCGCAGGATTGAAGCGGAAGATGTAGATATTTATTCCTGCACGGACGCCGATTATGATTGGTTTCTGGACCTGAATAACAAATCTGATGGTAAGTGAGACATGAGATGAAAGATATTCCCAGGACACCCAAGCATCTTCCGGTGGCCGCGCTTGGTCTGGGAGCATGTTTGTCCATGACACTCGAAGCCCATCATTCTACCAACGCTAATTTTACACAAGAGATTGTCTCGGTAGAGGGGATGATTGAGCAGGTGCGATTCGTGAATCCCCATGCATCAGTTCTGATCAAGCATGTCGACGCAGAGGGACAGGAGGTCTTCTGGCTCATCGAGTCGGGCGCGCGGACGACCCTCGAGCGGCAAGGGGTGACACTAGAGCATCTGGAAATCGGAACAAAGGTGATGGCGACCGGGCGTAAGGGAAGGCGTGACTTCACCATGTATCTCCAGAAGATTACCTATGAAGATGGCACGGAATTCATCCCGCAACCGGAACTAAATTAGACCGATGAACGATGAAAAGCGGTTGGTCCAGGGGTCGATTGGTTCATTTTGCAACCTTGAGTCGAATTGGCAAATCGCCATACTGTATAGCCCATAAAATATGGACTGTTTTGAGTTAAAATGGCAGCAGTCGATACAAAAGCGCCGCAATGATCCCACCGATCAATGGACCAGCTACGGGCACCCACGCGTAATCCCAATTGTTAGGTCCTTTGCCTTTGATAGGTAATATTGCATGCGCAATGCGAGGCCCTAGATCTCTAGCTGGATTAATCGCATACCCCGTGGTTCCACCCATACCCATTCCAATACCAAATACCAGTAACCCTACGGGTAGAGCATCTAGCGCTCCCAGACCAAAATCAGGCTCGGCGATATAGAGCACTCCCAAGACCAGTACAAAAGTTGCAATGATTTCGCAGGATAAGTTGATTGGTGTGTTGGGAATCGCCGGTGCTGTGCTGAAAACTCCGAGTTTCGTCGAAGGGTCTCCAGTTGCGTTAAAGTGATCTTTGAATTGCAGCCAGCAGCACACTGCCCCTAGAAAGGCTCCGATCATCTGTGCGGTGATATAGACGGGCACTAACCCCCAGGAAAAATTCCCTGCTGTGGCTAGCCCGAGAGTCACCGCCGGGTTCAGATGTGCGCCACTGACATCAGCAGTCATGAAAACGGCAATGAAGACGGCAATTCCCCAGCCCCAGGTGATTACTATCCATCCGCTTTCATTACCTGCCGTTTCCGCGAGGGATACATTAGCGTTCACGCTGTGTCCCACCAGAACAAGGATAAAAGTACCTAGTATCTCCCCAAGAAACGCTTCCATAGCAGCTGCCTTATTTTGATGTCGGGTGTGCCTGGCTTCGGTTGAGTAAGTGTTCGCCTGTGAACGAGCTTCGCTTTGCTTCAGACATCGGCCGGACTTTTAATCGACCTATCTCCTTCCGATACCTCCATCACTATAAGGCAAAATCATGCTCAGTCGCCACCTTCTGCTTCGCTGTATCCGCCGTTGCCGCTGCATCGACACGGCCGGCGGTCTGGGAGCGACGATGCGTCATTCTGAAGGGCAGGAGATGAGCGAGGAATGTAAACGGCAGCCGTGATGCAGGGCGATTGCAAGACTGGACAATAGCCTTTCGGGCCGCTAGGTTGAAGGTAGACGATACCGCGTTGCCCTTGCGGGTGGACGCCGACAAAGTGTCCTTTGAGATAAACAGGCAGCACAAGGAGAGACTGATGTCCATGAAAGCCGATTCCGATACCAAGACCGCAATGAAAAAGCGCGTTGACCGCAGAGAACTACTGAAGTTTCTCGCTGCCAGTCCGCTACTGACCAGCTATTCCGCGTTCGCTCAGGAAGCTGAGGAAGTGCTCGGTGAGCGCCTGACAGATCCGTCAGAGGTCATCAACGTGTTTGAGATGGAAGCGGTCGCGCGCAGGAATATTCCGCCGGCACATCTCGGTTATCTTAATACGGGCGTAGACAGTGATAACACGCTGAGGGCCAATCGGGATGGATTCACTCGATTCCAGATCAAACCCCGCCGACTGGTGGATGTGAGTGAGACTGATACGAGGGTCAATATCCTGGGCACTGAGGCGAGTTCGCCGATTTTACTCTGTCCGGTCGGCAGTCAGGGTGCCTACCACCCTGAGGCTGAACTTGGTACCGCGCGGGCGGCGGCCGCAAAAGGGCATCACATGGTGCTGTCAACGCAATCCTCAACGGCTGTAGAGGCTGTTGCGGAAGCGAAAGGTGCGCCTATCTGGCACCAGCTCTACCCGACTGACCGCTGGGAGTTCACGGTGGCGATGCTGCAGCGCGCTGAGGCCGCTGGGTGCACCGCGGTATGTTTGACGATTGACCTGCCGGGTGGGCGCAACACGGAAACCCAGTCGATTTTGATGCGAGAAGATGACAGAACTTGCTCAAACTGTCATATCGGTCAGGCCAAACCAATGTTTGACGGGCTGGATATGCGCGGCGTCGGCCTGAACAACCCAGCCCTGACCTGGGAAGTCATCGGGCGTATGAAAGAAGTCACCTCCATGAATGTGATCATCAAAGGGGTCGAGGTCGGTGCCGATGCAGCTCTTGCTGTGCAATACGGTGCTGATGGCATCTGGGTCTCAAACCATGGCGGGCGGGCAACCGAGACCGAGAGAGGCACGATCGAATGTCTGCCCGAGATCGTGGCCGCGGTGAATGGCCGAGTGCCTATTATCGTCGACAGTGGGTTTCGCCGGGGCACCGATATCTACAAGGCGCTGGCTCTCGGAGCCGCCGCGGTGGGGATCGGCAGGCCATACTGCTGGGGTCTGGGTGCGTTTGGCCAGGCCGGTGTCGAAAGGGTGTTGGACCTGCTGAGTCGTGAGTTGCTGATCACCATGCGGGGAAGCGGCACGCCGAGTGTTGCATCCATCGGTCCTGACTATGTGCATGACGCCGGCTATCGGGTGCCGCGTGGGACATTGGGCCGAGAGCTGCTTTAGGCGCGGAATTTTTAGTTGATGATAGTTAGTTACCGCATGCACCAAGCTTTGATCGGATTGCTGTCGGCAGTTTTCTGTTCCTTCGTCAGCGCTCAGGTGGGCAGCCAGTGGAAAATTATACATGCAGGCTCTTTGCTGGCTGATGCCAGAGAAGAAGTCCGGGCCGAACAGAGCATCATTGTTAGAAATAACCTCATCGTGGATGTGCGTAATGGCTATGTCGAACCCGGCGAAGTCACTGGTACAGCGAACGCGCGAGTAATTGATCTGAGTAATCAGTTCGTCTTGCCCGGGCTGATTGATTCTCACACCCACATCTTAAGTCAGCAGGAGCCAAACTCCCGGGAGATTCGTGTGACTCGCAGCGATGAATTGAGCACGCTGATGGGTTATGAATTCGGGATGCGCACACTCCGCGCTGGTTTCACCACGATTCGAAATGTCGGCGGAGTGAGGAACGCTATTTTTGCTCTGCGTGATGCCATCAATCAGGGGATCGTGATGGGACCACGTATCAAAGCGGCCGGTCAGACAATTACGCCGACCGGAGGTCATGGTGATGGAGGCGGGTTTCGCGACGACATATTTCCGCATCCTCATACCGGAGTGTGCGACGGTGTGACGGAGTGCCGGAAAGCCGTCCGCACTCAGGTGAAGTACGGCGCTGATCACATTAAATATGTTGCTACCGGTGGAGTGCTGAGTCTGACAGCCACCGGCACTGAACAGCAGTTCACCGATGAAGAACAAATTGCTCTGGTACAGGCTGCCCACGCGATGGGGCGTAAAGTGGCGGCTCATGCGCACGGCAAAGCCGGTATGATGGCTGCGCTGCTGGCCGGCGTAGATTCGATTGAGCATGGCTCTTATCTTGATGAGGAAGTGGCCGACCTATTTGTGCGAACTGGCGCGTATTTGGTGCCTACTTTGATTGCTGGTTACACTGTCGAAAGAATTGCCACCGAACAGCCTGAATTTTTTATCCCTGCGGTCAGGCAGAAGGCTCTCGAAGTGGGTCCCATCATGCGCAATGCTTTGCGAATCGCCCATGAGCGAGGCGTTAAAATCGCGTATGGCACCGATGCTGGTGTTAATGACCATGGCACCAACGCTTATGAAGCAGTTTTGATGTCTGAAGCTGGCATGCCTGCCAGGGAAATTCTGATTGCCGCGACAGTTAATGCCGCTGACCTGATGAGTCTGACTGAGATGACGGGTACGATTGAAGCAGGAAAAGACGCAGACATTCTTGCGGTTGGCAGTAATCCACTGGAGGATATTTCTGCACTGATGCACCCGACATTTGTTATGGCCCGGGGTAATGAAGTGAACCTGGCTGTTCCGCCGGTAGATCTGTTCCCTTGGCCTGATCTGTAGACTCCCTGTCCGTTTCAGACACTGCCCGCAATCTGAGCCTTCAGCATAGTCTACGGTGCCAGCTTCAACGTCGCAGGCGCTGACTAGTGGGCTTGTGCCGCCACTCGTGATCTGAGGACAGGATAGAATAGCTGGAGCAATTTTATGGAATACGACACTGTCGTACTGGGCAGGCGCAGCATTCGCGGCTACTTGCCCAAGCCAGTGCCCAAGGCATTGATCAAAGAAGTCCTCGAGATCGCGATGAGGGCGCCGACATCGCTAAACACGCAGCCGTGGAACTTTTACGTGGTGTCAGGCGAGGCTCTGGACAGAATCCGCGCTGGTAACACCGAGCGAAATCTTGCCGGTTTGCCCGATTCTCGTGAATTCAGGAATCATGGTGCCTATGAGGGAGTTCATCGCGAGCGGCAGATTGGCATTGCCAAACAGCTGTTTCACGTCATGGGTATCGAGCGGCACGACAAGGCAGCGCGACAGGACTGGATGCTTCGTGGATTCCGGCAGTTTGATGCTCCGGTATCCGTCGTTGTGACCTATGATCGTTCAATCCATGGCGGTGATATTGCACCTTTCGATTGCGGGGGAGTGACCAACGCCTTGGTCAATGCAGCTTGGTCTCGCGGCTTGGGTTGCGTCATCAACAGTCAGGGCATTATGCAGTCACCAGTAGTTCGCGAACACGCGAACATTCCTGATGATCAGGTGATCATGATTTGTGTGGCGATGGGCTATCCGGAGGAAGATTTTCCCGCTAATGCCGTTGTTTCTGAGCGTAAATCCGTGGAAGAAGCGGCAGTATTTGTCGGGTTTGACGAAACCTGATTCTAAGACTCATGGGACTGTTCAGCCAGAGCGCTCGGGAGCAATCGAGAGCAGGAAAAGTTCAGTGAGCTGTCTCACCAGCTTTCGGAACTCCGACGTGTTCTGGGCTCTCTTTTTCACACCATTGAGTGCGGTGAATAACAGTTCAACGAACGCTTTGGGTTTCATCGGTGTTCGGGTGAAAGTGATTTGCCCACTGGCCTCTGCTTCACTCAGACTCCTAGCTAGCGCCGCATGAAAGCGGGCAAGGTTTTTCGTCATGATCTCGGACGCTAAACTCAGGCTGGTGTCCATCAGTTCGGTGCCATCGGGTGAGTCAGCAATCGGCTCATAAAATATTTGTTCAAAAACCAGTAGACTCTCAAGAAAC
>PBTW01000085.1 GCA_002729315.1 Gammaproteobacteria bacterium | reverse complement strand
GCCGGAATTTCACTGGATTGACTGGAATATCGACGACTTTTTTTCCGGCAAGGGTAATCTGATGAAATCCATCACCGACGCCAATGACCCTGACCTGTCACGCTACTTGGTCGATGGTGGGGGCAAGATGTTGATCTATCATGGACTGGTGGACACGCTCATTGTGGCAACGGATACCATCAACTATTACAACGACATGGTCGCTCAGACGTTTGCTGGCAGTATGGACGCTGCTCAGGATCACGCCCGACTGTTCCTCGCGCCCGGTATGGGACACTGCCGGGGCGGCCCTGGTCCGGACACCTGGGACAATCTGGTCCCACTGGTAAACTGGGTGGAAAACGGCGTCGCACCAGAGCGCATCACAGCTACCCATAGTACCGATGAACAAATCGACAATGAAAGACCGCTGTGTGTCTATCCACTGCAGGCCCGATACGTCGGGCCGGCCGATAGCGCTGATAATCCCACAAACTGGCGGGCGGAGAATTTCCAGTGTCAGTAGAGCAGGCGCGTCCTGCTGACGGAACCTGACAGTCCGATCTCGGTTAAAACCGGCAGCGCTCTCGGCGTTTGCTTACCGCGAGAGAAGTGCTAGGGTTCCCGTAGAAGAGTCCAACTAATAAGAGCCAAGAGGTATTTATGAAACTCGGCCAAGCACTCATGCTAACTTTTTGCGTTTTTACGCTGGGATTCAGCTCAGGCGGATATGCTCAGGAGTTTTTCCGGGCGCGCCTGTCACCCATGCCGACAACCCCTCAGACAGTTGATGAAATTCTTGGCGAAGGTGAAGTGCTTCTGACACTCACGGACCAGCAGTTGGAGGTGGCCGGCTATTTCACGGGCATGAGCTCCGCAGCGACAAGCGCTCACCTTCACAACGGCCCGCCCGCACAGCCGGGTCCTGTCGTTCAAGTGCTCGAGATTGACGCGTCTACCGACGGCGAGATCCGGGCTATTCTTGAACTCACCGACGAGCAGCTCACTGCCCTGCGCAACAATGCGCTCTATATTCAGGTTCACAGCGAAAACAACGCCTCCGGTGAACTGAGAGGATGGATCTTTCTTAGAAGCCATTTTGACCGCTCATGACGAAGGCGGTGACTCACCATTACCATTAATTTAACGCCAAATGCGACAGCAATCTTGATCAGTAGAGAGTGACCATGCAGCACATTCACAGCTATGAGAAATCTAGGTTTAAACAGCTCACAATCGTTATTATGCTTGGTGCATTAAGCGCCTGCGAGCCTGATTCTTCCTCCTCGACTGCGATTGAGGTCGCCACGGCGCCGCCGCCCAGCTCGACACCAGCAGAAACCGCTGATGCTTTGAATTTCTCTGCTCAGGCTGATGCCGGCGCCCGAACCTACGAGATGAACTGCGCTGTATGTCATGGCGCGAACTTGGAAGGCACAACCCTTGGCCCCTTGCTCTCTGGCAATACCTTCGTGCAACGCTGGGGTGAACAGACCCCGGCCCTGTTACTGGGAAACATTAGAGCGAACATGCCGCCGGGAGGCAATGAGGACCTGACGTTGGTCGACTATTCAAACCTCGTTGCACACCTACTCAGTCAGAATGGCGTCGACAGCGTAATCGCCGCACTCACGCCGGAAACCGATTTTAAAATTGCAGATAACATCTCAGCGGTTGTAGCCCGGCGTCAGCGACCTGAACCTCCCGCCCCCGAAGGACTGACCGTCGCAGGCAACACCGAAGACTTCGTTACGTTTATGCCCTTGACCGATGCCATGCTGCGCGATCCCAGCCCAAACGACTGGCCGATGCATAGGCGTAATTACTATGCTCACTCTTACAGCCCGCTTGATCAGATCAACAAAGAAAATGTGGGCAACCTGTCCCTTGAGTGGGTCTGGAATATGCACGAAGGGGATTCTGAGCCAGCTCCACTGGTCTATAACGGCATTATCTATCTGATTAACCCCGGCAATGTCATACAGGCGCTTGATGGCAAAACTGGTGAACTGATCTGGGAACACTGGACTGGCCCGGCCAATCGGCAGGACATGCGCAACATTGCCATGTACGAAGATAAAATCATTCAGGCAACAACTGATGCCCGTCTGGTTGCGCTGGACGCACGCACCGGGGAGCAGATATGGGAAACGGTCATTGCGGACAACAGCAAAGGTTTCTCGAACTCATCGGGCCCTATTGTAGCCGATGGTAAAGTGATAGTAGGTCTCGCCGGCTGCGCACGCTACATCCCTGAGGACTGCTACATCAGTGCGTATAACGCCGACGACGGCGCACTCCTCTGGCAGTTTGAAACCATTGCCGAAATGGGAGAGCCCGGCGGCGATACCTGGGGCGGTCTGGACAACCTCTTTCGGGCCGGAGGAGAAACCTGGATTACCGGCTCTTATGACCCTGACCTGAAGCTGACCTATTGGGGCACTGCGCAGCAGAAACCCTGGGTGCCTGTTTCTCGGCACATGACCATCGACGACGTTGGTCTTTATACAAATTCCACCGTCGCGGTAGATACGAATGACGGCGAGCTTGATTGGTACTTTCAGCACGTGCCGGCTGAAGCTCTCGATCTCGATGAAGTGTTTGAACGAGTGCTGATCAATCGCGGTGGCGAAAAGCTAGTCTATTCAATCGGGAAATACGGCATCCTCTGGAAGAATGATAGAGTCTCTGGAAAGTTCAGGGGCTTCAAGGAAACGGTCTTCCAAAACGCCTTTACACATATCGATCCTGAGACCGGTGAGGTAACGTATCGGCAAGATATACAGAATGCTCAACTCAACGAGTGGACTTCAGCCTGCCCCTCCAGCGCTGGTGGCAAGGACTGGCATTCGATGACCTACCATCCGCCCTCAGGACTCATCATTGCACCCCTTAGCCAGACCTGTCTTGAAAATGCGGCCCGGGAGGTCGCCTTGGTTCAGGGCGGTGGGGGACTAGCGGCCAGTCGCAAATTCTTCGAGATGCCCGGTACCAATGGCAACTTGGGTAAGGTCGGGGCCTATCATGCGGACACCATGGAAGAAATTTGGAGTCATCAACAGCGGGCCTCGCTGCACACTGGCACCATCTCGACCGGCGGTGGCCTGGTGTTTGTTGGCGATTTGGATCGACGCTTCAAAGCTTTCGATGTGGATACTGGCAACATCCTGTGGGAAACACGGCTCGGCACATCGGTGCAGGGACATCCAGTCTCTTTTGCAATTGATGGCAAGCAGTATATTGCAGTCACGACCGCTCTGGGTGGGACCAGCCCACGCACAGTGCCAGGTGTCATTGCTACGGAGATCAGCTATCCACGCTGGGGCAATGCGATCTACGTTTTTTCTTTACCGGATTGAGCGCGGCCTGAATTGAATCGAGTAAGTTAAAAGAAAACCAATGTGAGCCAGTACTTTCTGAGCAGTAAATAGCAATTTCCGAGAAGCAGGAAACTAGGAAGAATTTGACATAAGGTTCCTTTGGAGAAGCTGATCGCAGACGCCAGAAAACTCCAGCACTCATTAACTAGTACGAGACGTGTGAATCATGAAGGCCAAACCAATTACGACATGCTTTCCCTTAACCCTGACAATTCTTGCTCTCGCCGCCTGTGGTAAGTCCATGCAACAAGCTAATGCTCCGGCAGATACGGCCGGTCTGGAGCCAAGCTTTGTCAGTCAGGCAGATGCCGGTAAAACAGCATATGCCATGAATTGCGGTGCCTGTCACGGCGCTGAACTTCAGGGCACTACACTTGGACCGATGCTCAGCGGGAGCGGCTTTCTCGGCAGCTATGGCCGGCAGTCACCAGCTGACTTCTTCAACTTTATTAAGGCCAACATGCCGCCGGGAGGAAATGAGGGAATAAGCGATGGTGACTACTGGTCAATCGTCGCGCATGTCATGCGCAAAAATGGCGTATCGAAAGACAATCCGGGGTTGGATGCTAGCGCCAGCTACGCGATGGCAACCAATATTTCTGGTGTGAATCCCCTGTTGACGCAACAGCGTCGTGAACCAGATAGACCCACCGGCGTGGTTACAGCCGGCAAGATTGAAAACTTTGATCCGGTGACTGATGCAATGCTCACCAATCCTTCGCCAGATGATTGGCTGATGCTGAGAGGCAACTATCAGGCCTGGAGTTATTCGGCGCTAGATCAAATCAACGCGTCAAACGTCGGGGACTTGCGCCTGGAATGGATGTGGTCCATGCATGAGGGAGACTCTGAACCATCACCCCTGGTTTATGACGGCATCATCTACTTGATAAATACCAGTAACATTATTCAGGCCCTTGATGGACAGACCGGAAACCTAATCTGGGAGCATCACGCCGGCCCCTTCGACAATGAAGACATGCGCAACATCGCGATCTACAACGACAAAATCATACATGCCACCACCGATGCGCGCCTGTTAGCGTTGGATGCGCGAACTGGCGAGAAGATCTGGGAGGCCGAGATCGCAGATGGCAGTGAGGGCTTTGGAAACTCTAGTGGTCCAATCGTGGCAGATGGAAAAGTCATACAAGGTTTACTGGGCTGCTCCCGATACATCGAGGATGACTGCTATATCAGCGCTCACGACGCCAACACCGGTGAGTTAGCCTGGCGCTTCAACACGATTGCCGAATCAGGTCAGCCCGGAGGCGATACCTGGGGCGGAATCGAAGACCTGTTTCGCGCCGGCGGGGAAACCTGGATCACAGGCACCTATGATCCAGAATTAAAGCTGACTTACTGGGGCACGGCGCAGCAGAAGCCTTGGATGCCCGCCAGTCGCTCGTTGTCCATCGATGATGCGGGTCTGTTTACCAACTCGACGGTTGCGGTAAATGTGGATAACGGGGAGTTGGACTGGTTTTTCCAGCACGTTCCTGCCGAAGCGCTGGATCTGGATGAAGTGTTTGAACGAGTGCTGATCGACCGTGCAGAAGACAAGCTAGTGTTCTCAATCGGCAAGCACGGCATACTTTGGAAGCATGACCGGGTATCTGGTGAATTCATCTCACATAAGGAAACCATCTTCCAGAACGCCTTTAGCAATATAGACCCTGAAACCGGTGCCGTGACCTATCGGCAGGATATTCAGAATGCGCAGATAAATGATTGGATCTCCGTGTGCCCATCAACAGCAGGAGGTAAAGACTGGCACTCTATGTCTTACCATGAACCGACTGCGAACCTGATTATCCCTCTTAGTCAATCCTGTCTGGAAATTTCTGCTAGGGAGGTGCCGCTGGTGCACGGGGCAGGAGGCACCGCCGCCAATCGTCGCTGGTTTGAGATGCCCGGCTCTGACGGCAATATGGGCAAACTCGCTGCTTATGATGTGGATACCATGAAAGAGATCTGGTCTTATGAGCAACGTGCGGCCTTTCTTACTGGCGTCCTCTCCACGGCGGGTAATGTCGCTTTTGTAGGTGACCTGGATCGTTATTTCCGTGCCCATGATGCTCGTACCGGTGACGTTCTCTGGGAGGCTCGCCTAGGCACCTCAGTTCAGGGGCACCCCGTTAGTTTTGCTATTGATGGTAAACAGTATATTGCCGTCACCACGGCGATGGGTGCGCGTGGCGTAAGCCCACGAACGGTGCCGAGAGTAGTGACCCCGGATGTGCGCCATCCTAGCAGTGGCAATGCACTGTATGTATTCAGCCTTGATAACTAGACATTCTCGCGAGGTGAATATGCTACCTGTAATGGCCGAAGCATCGTGCAGTAATCGAAACTTTCGATTAAGCACAGAAGTTACTTAGGGTAAGATCAAAATTTCCTCGTGGGCCAGCACATGAGTGGAGAGAACTCACCAGACTTAAGCTTGAATGTTGAAGAGGCAGATACCAGCAGCATCGGCCGCATAGAGTGGGTTGACCTAAGCGTCGGCGACGCGGCACGGAGCAAAGATTTCTACTGCAAAGTCATTGGCTGGAAGCCAACCGACGTAGAAATGGGAACCTACTCCGATTTCAATCTTAAACTGCCGGACAGCGGGCAGACTATGGCAGGCATTTGTCATGCACGGGGCATGAATGCCAACCTGCCTGCCCAGTGGCTGATGTACGTCAGAGTCGTCGATGTGACGGCCAGCGCTGCCGAAGCCGAGCGACAAAAAGGAAAAGTTCTGGATGGACCCAGAAGAATGGGTGGCAGCAATTTTTGTGTCATCCAGGATCCTGACGGTGCCGTCATGGCGCTAATTTCAGATTGACGCCTTGCGAAGGGATCAGAAGATGGGACGCATCGACTACATTTACCTTGCCAGAGAGAAACGACAAGCGGTTGAAAGGGTCGGCAAGGCGACACTTGTAGCAGGAAAAGGCATGGTAGGTGATCGCTACTATCGGCTGGCCGAAGCCCACATTAACAAAGAATTGCCAGTAATGCAGAACCATATCAGTCTTGTCGAGCGCGAAGCCTTGGATAAATTTCTATCAGCCCATTCTTTGACCCATGATTATGGGGAATTTCGACGCAGCATTATTACTTCTGGAATCGGTCTCAATGACCTCGTGGGGAAGCGCTTTGAACTCGGAAGCGCTGAACTTTTTGGCGTCGAGCTCTGCGCGCCCTGTGCTTTTCTGGCCAGCATCATTCATCCTGCAGCGCTTCCCGAGCTGGCACTCAGCGCAGGTCTTCGCGCAACAGTAATAAAGTCAGGTGAAATTCAACTCGGCGACACCTTAAACGCTATTCCCACTTAAGCTTGAGTCAAGAAGCTTAGGATTTATAATTGATAGGAGGTCTCAATGATTCTACGACTGCTTGTCGCCGCCATTGCTTTGAGCACCTTGACAACGGCAACCGGCCAGCCGCCACCTTATATCTTCGTGCTTGGCGTGGGTCAGGATGCTAGCTTTCCGCAGGCTGGCTGCTATGAGCCCCGCTGCCTGCTGGCATGGGAAGACACGTCGTTGCGGCAGGAACCGACGGCCATTGCTGTCATTGATGGCGCCAGTGAATCAAGCTACCTCTTTGAGGCAACACCAGAATTTCGCGACCAGCTCTATCGGTTGCATCAGGAGGCATCCCTTCCTCTTGCGGGGATTTTTTTAACACACGCACACATTGGCCACTATACTGGCCTGATGCATCTGGGCAGAGAAGCGATGGGTACGCAGGGAATGCCTGTTTATGCGATGCCAAGAATGCTTGAATTTCTATCCGGCAATGGCCCCTGGAGCCAGCTGGTTTCGCTTGGCAACATTAATCTTAAGCGCCTAGAGCATAACACGCCTATTCTTTTGGGTAAGCTCAGTATTACTCCATTTCTCGTCCCTCATCGGGACGAATATTCCGAAACTGTTGGCTATCGCATTGAGGGACCCAACCGAACTGCGCTCTTTATTCCTGATATCAATAAGTGGGAGGAATGGGAGGTCAGTATTGTTGAGGTGTTGGAAGCGGTCAACTATGCGCTGATTGACGCTTCTTTTTTTGCCGATGGTGAACTTGGTAATCGCGATATGTCTCAGATCCCGCATCCATTCGTATCCGAGACCATGGCGCTGTTCGAGCAAAGCAGCGCAGAGGTACGCGATAAAATCTGGTTTATACACATGAACCAGTCCAACCCACTTCTCAACCCGAACAGCGACGCCACTCGCCTGGTTCAGGATCGGGGATTCAACGTCGCCCGGGAAGGCATCAGGCTACCGCTCTAGATGCGTTTACCTGAGAGCGTCCATACGGGCACCTAACTGTAAATTTGCACTAAACCAGTTTTCCCTAATTGTAACCAGCAACTGCCTGTTTGACTGCGGCCATGGTTTTTATCGCGAATGGACCAGAATGAACGATAGGTTTACCGCTAATCATTAGCACTCTTGTATCCGGTTCCGCATGCAAGTGGAGCAGTCCGAGGGCGGTACTCGTCGTCACCCGCCGCAAGGCGCCCTTCACACACGTATAACATCGCATTATGGACATCAGGAATCAGAATTCGGACCGTGCCTGAGGACGATCAATACAAGTCAAGATATCTGGGCCCTGTGCTTGGATGAGTCACGGCACCAATTACTTCCAGCCCATCAACCGTCACGAGACCTGCGATCGCTCTGACCTCTATTGAATCAATCTGATACTGTGGAATATCCCGAGTCTCGATATCTTGATAGTGCAAGATGTCATCTTTTCAGCTGCGGGCAATTTTATTCAGTCCTAAAAGCCTGGCAATCTCCCTTCATCCTGTTGCGGCATCTCAGAATGAATGACAACTTTTCCTGTTTTCTTCTACTGAACGTCACTTGGTCCGAGACAACCGAGGGTCTTCGTATGGTCCCGGTGCTCCATGTAAGCCTCCAGCATATAGGTAACCGTTTCAAATCCGCGGTGTGGATGAGACGGAAAGCCTCCGATGCAATCAGCTACATCAAGGCTACCGAATTCATCAATCATCAGAAAAGGGTCAAAAAGGTCCAGGTCGCGTCCGCCCAATACCCTTTTAAGCCGCACTCCAGTGCCATCACTCGCTAACTGTGCGCTCGGAACTTCCCGTAGCACCCTCTTGTTCTGGATCATCTTTCCCGCTCGTTCCTCATCTTGAATCTGACATGGCTGTCCGTATCATGCACTACGGTCAGACTGACAATCCTGACTTTGGAGGCCCAGGTAACGTATTCAGGTCTTTTCAGTTAAGACTGATAGAGTTATCTTCCGTAACCTGACCGGGACGTCTGTCTCTGTTCGCGAGGTCAAACCGATGAGAACGCATATTTTCTTAGTGCCAGCCGTTTGCGCTGTCCTTTTCAGTCAGGCTGCAGCCGCAGATCACCGGTCAGACTTGGGCTTCACAACATGGGGAGCCAACCAAGACGACGGCAGTTACTTCAGGGAGGGCTTTTATCGTCCAAACTACGGCGGATATTTCGGTGGTGGCCGCTGGAACCAGCGCCATCGATGGGACAGGTGGGGCAACAACCGGGGCTTTGTGAGTCTGTCCCACAATGACTTTTATCCTCCGTACAGATCTTTTGTAGACTTTAGCGGCTTCGAAGGCAGCGACGGCGGGGCACTGATCGGGGGGCTCATGCTCGGATCCTTGATCAATCAAGCCATCGCGAACCGGTCAACTTCGAAAGGGGTCTACCGCAATCCGCAGATGCGCACCCGAACCATCATCTCTACTGGCCAGTCTGCCCGCTCGCGCTCGGTTATTTCAAGTAGCAGGCCGCGAAGCACTCTCATCAACCAGAACGGCAGAAGGCTGCTCAGAGACCTTGAAGGAAAGTGTTATGAACGAGCCGAAAATACTGCCGGAGAAGAGCTGAGGATCGAGCTGGATCCTGCTGAATGCGCATACTAAATTCACTGGCCCAACTGGACAAGCCAGACATCTACTGCCTCTTCATCCTCTCACAAAGCTGATTGCGCTCATCGCAACCGATCCCTGGCCCCTTTGCGTCCCACACCCCACCTGAGGGTGGTCCAAATTTCTAGATCTTTCCCCAGCCACGCGAAGCCGAAGGCCGATAATCTGTGTGAAGCGGAGGATATCAAGTCCTCGGAGAGGTTCTTCACGCAAGCGAGGATTGTCTGAGACTTTGTTGAAACTGAGTGCAGTAGTTTTACTTGTGGCTTTGTCCGCCGCTTGCGTAACTTCACCCACTAACCGCTGGGAAGTCAGCGTGTTCAGAAGCCCTAAAGCGAATTCCTTTGCTCTACCCTGAGGCAAGATTAGGGTCTATAAGGGGCTATTTGACGTTGTCTATAACCAGGATGAGCTCGCCGCTGTCATGGCTCACAAAGTGGGGCGGACACTATGGGACTGATGCTCATAGCGAGTGCCGGATTCGACCGTGAGCAATCCATCGTGCTGTGGGAGAAACATGAGTTCAAATCCAGGCCCAAGGCCGCCCGAGTTCCTTGCAACCCGCTCTTCCCCAGAAACGAGGATTACCACCCTGAGGAATCTGATGGATCAGGCCCTTTCTGCGCGAGTGCAGACACTCAGCCGCAGTCTTGTACCTAATTGCATCCCCGGTGTAATAAACTGATGACGGTTACCGCCGCCGACTCCCTCTCGCAGCAATGCGCTAGCTGACGCCAAGCTCGAAACGCACCCGAAGGTGGTGCGGCCTAACTAAATCAAAGCGGTCCGGTGCAGCGCCCACAAACTGCAAAAAAACCCTAGTCGCAAAAATCCCAGTGTTTTCTGCCCATCAACCGTCGTTTTCGGGGGGTGTGTAGCCTGTCTTCTGTGCATCTCAAGCCCGCAACGCTCAGCCACCTGCAGAGGGCGGCACTGAGCAGCAGCGTGGCGGTGGGCTGAAGCACGATCTCACGCTATTACGGTTGCCAAGGTGGCGAAAAATCAGGATGGTTGTACCGATCGCACTAATTATAAAGTAATTACTTTACTATATCATGGAGGCCCGGTATCACGTTTAAGGGGCCTATTGGGCCCCATGAAAAAAGATCTGTGTCACTGCTTGCAAATCCCAACATGTAGTGCTACTTTCCTCCTTGCAACACAGCATAGTGGTTTGATGTCGTATTGCATTTGCCTGGGTGCCACCCCTCCACACCTCTTAGTTAGTGCCCAGGCTCTCCTTGAGATCCCCACCGCTGCCTGACTCGCGTGTGCAGGCAGCGGTTGGGGGGCTCTCACCATCGGTCGGTCAGTCTCACTCAACCGCTGTGCTTAAACCTTCATATAGATAGTGCCGTCACACTAGCCTCACCAAGTCGCCTCAGACAAGCGTAAATTGCACCACTGAATCTGCCGTCATATCATCGTAGGCAGTAATAGCCCCGCACGGGTCTCGCTGAGACCCGTAGCTCCTGCGAGGAATTGAGACCAATGATAATCTATGGCGTCGCGTTGCTTTCCGGCAGTCTGATCTTAGGCATGCTAACCGGCGAAGCGCTGGGTATGATATTGGGGGTTGATGCCAACGTTGGCGGAGTGGGCATCGCTATGCTGTTTCTGGTATTCGCCAGTAATTCAGTATCATTCAGGGCCCTGACAGCAGGGGCCGCTGGCGAGGGCGTCAAATTCTGGAGCGCTATGTACATTCCGATCGTGGTAGCCATGGCCGCCCAACAGAATGTTGCTGCCGCTATTGATGGAGGCATGCTGGCCCTGGTCGCCGGAATAGCGGCGGTTCTCGTAAGTTTTGCTCTGGTTCCTGTTATTAGCCGCTTAGGCGGCAGTGACAGCGAGGCAGTTTCTGAAAGGGAGACACCATAGTGGAACTCATCGAGTCGGTATTTATCCGAAATAACCTCATCGTCGCCTTTGCGGTGGTCGGCATCACGATCTGGGTCTCCTACCTCGCTGCCGACAAGCTCACCCATGGCCGAATTCATGGCTCAGCAATCGCCATCGCGCTCGGCCTCGTCGTTGCCTATTTTGGCGGAGTGACCACAGGCGGCACCCGAGGTGCCGCAGATATCGCACTACTTGGCGGCATAGGCCTGATGGGCGGCGGTATGATGCGTGATTTTGCTATCGTCGCGACAGCTTTCGGCGTCCAACTCGGTGAATTGAAAAAAGCAGGGCTAGCCGGCGTAATTTCTATTTTTGCGGGCGTCGTGGTGTCTTTTGTTATTGGCGCCGCTGTGGCAATCCTGTTTGGCTACACAGATCCGGCGGCCATTACCACCATCGGAGCAGGCGCGGTGACTTATATCGTCGGCCCCGTAACCGGCGAAGCCATCGGCGCCAGCGATGCCGTTATCACGCTTAGTGTGGCTGCCGGGCTGGTGAAATCTATCTTGGTCATGATTGGCACACCGATGGTTGCGGGCGCGATTAGGCTTAATAACCCACAGTCCGCTATGGTGTTTGGCGGTCTTATGGGAACCACCAGCGGAGTTGCAGCGGGCCTCGCGGCGACCGACCCCAAATTGGTACCCTATGGCGCAATGACAGCCACTTTCTATACCGGAGTAGGCTGTTTACTGGGCCCCTCCGTTTTGTACTTCCTGGTCAGCGCGCTGGTTTAATCGCTGACTTTCCCCTGTCTGAGATTCAAGTAGAAACCAATGAAAACAGATGCCTTTCCAAACCTCCACCCTGACAACAGCAAGATCGCTCTGGTCGAGGGCGAAAGCACTTTTACCTATTCTGAAGTTGACCGGAGAGCCACTTTGTTTGCCTCGGGTCTACTTTCAGACACAAGTGATCTGAATGAGGAACGGATCGCGTTTTTTCTGCCCGCCTCTATCAACTACGTTACTGTCATGCACGGCGTCTGGCGCGCTGGTGGTATTGCGGTCCCGCTCAACGTTGCTTCAGCTGTCACGGAGCTCGAGCACTACTTGAGCTGTGCCAGCGTCACGCGATTAATTGCCAATCATGAGTCTCATGAAGCGCTGGCTCCACTGTGCCACGAGCTCGAGATCAGGTTACTGAGCGTCGAAGAGGTCATGGCTACAAATGCTGTCGAGCTCCCCCACATCTCAGAAGATCGCCGGGCTATGATGCTTTTTACCAGCGGCACCACAAACAAACCTAAAGGGGTGGTAAGCACTCACAAAACCATCAAGGCTCAGATCACGACCCTGATCGCGGCCTGGGCATGGAGCAGAGAGGATGTCATTCCGCTGTTTCTACCACTGCATCATATTCATGGCATTGTAAATATTCTTAGCTGCGGTTTGTGGACAGGCGCCACCGTACATCTTTTTGCTAAATTTGATATCCCCCGCATCACAGAACAAGTGGCATCTGGCACTTATAATGTTTTTATGGCAGTGCCCACGATATATGTCAAATTGATCCAGTATTTTAAGACCACTGAACAAGATAAGGTCCGGTCCATTTGTGAGGGATTTAAGGCCATGCGGCTTAATATCTCTGGCTCAGCTGCCTGCCCGGTAAAGCTGTTCAATCAATGGCAGGATTTAACCGGTCAGGTTTTACTTGAGCGCTACGGCATGACAGAGATCGGCATGGGGATTTCAAACCCTTATGTCGGCGAACGCAGAGCTGGCTGCGTTGGTCAGCCACTGCCCGGTGTGCAGGTGCATCTGTTTGACGAGGATGACTCACCAATTTCAGCCGAGGAAACGCCAGGTGAAATCAGGATAAAGGGTGATAATGTGTTCCTCGAATACTGGGACAATCCCAAAGCTACCGACGAGTCATTTAAAGATGGCTGGTTCTGCACGGGCGACGTTGCCGTTCTTGAAGATGGCTATTACCGCATCATGGGCCGTTCATCCGTCGACATTATAAAATCAGGCGGCTACAAACTTTCAGCCCTTGAGATCGAAGGTGTTCTCCTCACCCATGAAAGTATCGCAGAAGTTGCCGTAATCGGCGTGGCAGACGACACTTGGGGAGAAGCGGTAACCGCATGCATCGCACTCAAACCTGCCTGTCACCTCGACTATGATCAACTTAAAGCTTGGTGTGATGGAAAAATGTCCGCTTATAAAATTCCTAAAGCCCTTAAAACTTTTGATGCTTTGCCAAGAAACGCGATGGGAAAAGTCATCAAGCCCGCGCTGCATGAACTAATCTAGCCTAGGTATGATCACCATCACGTTAAGCGGCAGGCCCCAGATCAAGCTCCCCGCTAAATTAAGACCCTGCCGCCCGGCATGACAAGCGGAAAATGCTGAGCCGCCCTGACTTTGTATGCTTTTCGGAACTCGCAGTCCTTTTGGCTGCCCGTTACGAACGGCAAAATCATGTCATTACAGAGATAAACAGCAGAACTTCATCGGAACCCATTACACAGTCAATCAAAAGCTTTGTTACCAGACCTGCTAAGGAAATTACTTGATTACTTTTCTCAAAATTTTGAGACTTTTACCGCCAGAGATTGCGCATGGTCTCGCTTTAAACGCACTGAACATTCTGTATAGAACCCGCCTGTTGAGATTTTTCTATGTGAAACCAAAAGCAAATCCCCAGATATTTGCGGGATTGACTTTCCAAAATATGCTTGGAACAGCTGCCGGTCTTGATAAGAACGGTGACTATATTGATTGTTTAGGTGAGCTTGGCTTTGGTTTTTTGGAGGTTGGAACAGTAACTCCAGAAAAGCAATATGGAAACTCAAAACCTCGAGTTTTTAGATATTTTGAAGAAAATGCCATTATTAATAAACTGGGTTTCAACAACAAAGGCGTAGATCATCTACTTAAAAATCTCAAGTCGAAAAAATATGATGGGATTGTAGGCGTCAATGTGGGTGCCAACAAATGGTCTTCCGAAAAAGAGAGGGTTCAAGATTATTTATTATGCATAGAGAAGGTTTATAAACATGCAGATTACATTACCGTGAATATCTCTTCTCCGAATACTCCCAAACTACGGGAGTTCCATAATGAAAAAAATATAACCGGCTTAGTTGATGCTATCGATTTAAAAGTTAGTGAACTAAATATTCAAACTCCATTATTGCTAAAAATATCACCAGATGAATCTAAGGAATCGATAGACAGAATAATTGAAGTAGTCAAAAAATCTAAGTTTACAGGGATCATTGCCACTAATACGACCATAGACAAATCATCTTTATCAAACTCAAAATTACGAGATATTGACGGCGGTCTTTCAGGTGAACCTCTACTGAAGAAATCAACTGATACATTAAGATACATTAAAAACAAATCGGACAATCAAATTCCCGTAATTGGTGTTGGGGGCGTGATGGATTCTCAAAGCTTTAACGAAAAAATTCAGGCAGGCTCTAGCTTAGTACAGATTTATACAGGTTTTGTTATCAAAGGGCCCTCAATTGTCAGTGAAATTTTGAGAAATTAGTACGCCCGGGGCATTACTGTTAAAAGCTCGCTTTAATTTTCCTTTCGTAACGTGTTTCATAATTTATGCTCACTAGCACACACCAAATATGCTATTTACAATTCATTCAGAAGAACATCTTTTACAAAACATGCTACCTTTACAACCTCTGCCGTTGTATTTAGCGACGCGTACTAAACACCTTCACTAGCAGGCTTATCAGCGGGATTCAAATAAGCTGAAGGCCATGACAACTTCACCATATAAAGAGCAATTTAGGAAAATGACATGAGAAAAAGTGTCTTGAGCAAAACGCGCAATTTTATAACAGCCGTGACGCTGGCGATTTCCTTTCCTGCGCAAATCGTTGCTGATGTCGAGCAGGCGCGGCTGGATGCAGTCGCAGCTGATCTGCAAGCCAGAATTGACGAAGGCAGGCTGTCTGGTGCGGTGGTAATGGTAGCTCAGGATGGAGAAGTCTTGATGCAAAAAGCCATGGGTTACCAAAATGTCGAAGATCAGGTGCCCATGAGAACAGACACCATCTTCCGAATCTTCTCCATGACCAAACCCGTCACTGGTACAGCCTTGATGATGTTGTGGGACGAGGGTAAATTCCAGCTCGACGATCCGGTTGAGATGCATCTGCCCGAATTAGCCGGCATGCAGGTCTTCGTCGAGCAAGATGAGGACGGTGGCTGGGTTACCGCGCCTGCAGATCATCCAATGACCGTTCGAGAACTAATGAGTCACACCGGGGGGCTGGCTTATACGCCACCGCTCAGTCAGGGCCCGGTAGCCGAAGCCTATGCCAGAGCCGGCATCATGAATCTGACGGGCTCCACGCTGGCAGAATCTATGCCAGCCCTGAGAGATATCCCGCTTTTCTACCAACCGGGAAGCCAATGGGTCTACAGCATCTCTGTTGATGTTCAGGGCTATATGGTTGAACGCCTTTCCGGCATGCGATTTGGCGAATTTCTGGAGACGCGGATTTTCCAGCCGCTGGGAATGGCTGATACCGGATTTTTCGTCGAACCGGGGAACGCCGCTCGGCTATCTCGACAGTATGCATCGAATAGTGATGGCACTCTGCGCCGCACCGACAATCGCCCGGGTCTGGTGAACTTTGATTTTCTAAGTCCTCCTAAATTTGAGTCTGGTGGCGGCGGGCTGACCTCTACCGCTGCGGACTACATGCAGTTTGTTCAAATGCACCTCAACAACGGCGAGCTGAATGGCGTCAGAATTCTGTCAGAGGCTGCCGTAGCCCAAATGAGGGCCAATCAGCTCCCGAAGGCAGTAGCGAATATCGGTCAACTGTATCCAGGTAACGTTTTTGGGCTGGATTTTGCCATTGTCGAAGACTCCGATTCCTATCAGGGGGCCTCGGAGGGAACCCACTGGTGGTGGGGCATCGCGGGGTCCTGGTTCTGGATTGATCCGGTCGAAAATATTGGCTTCATCGGGATGATACAGAACGACGATATTCTCTATTCACTGCAGGTCCATGCCGCCGCCCGCGCCGCGATTTATAAGTAAGGGCAGAACGCTGCGAACAGAAGTTCAGCTTGGCCATCGGGCACCGGATAGCGGGCCATTGGCAGCGGCTAATCACTGCTTAGGACCGGCAAGAGCAGGTGTGCCGACCCTAGGCGTTGGCTAGCCCATTTCGGAAATACGACCAATTTTGTTGAACAAGTATACGTTCGCACATGCCGCACTTATTTTCCCCTGGCTGCTAGGCAGTCTGATCGCGCATGCACAGCCGGCGCCCGCCCTTTGGCAAGACCTGTCAGATAACAGTCTGTCCGACATTCCGGAAAGACTGCTGACAGGACGAGTATCCTATCGCCGGGGCATCCGCATCTCCGGTTCCGTGCTGCAACTGCTAACCGACTTAGAGCGTTTCTCGATTGAGACTGCACCTGGAACTCAGAGAGCCGTCAGCAAAGTAAACGAAAGTTCGTTTCTGAACGGCGACCGCTCTTGGGTTGCCAGAGGTGCCGGGAATGAGTCACTGGTGCTGACACTCAGTAAATCGCTCCTGCTCGCAACCGCTCAGGTTGACGGGATCAAATACAAAATCACTGCGGTGCCAGATCCGGATGAGGATCAGTATATCGGCTGGATTACCCACACTGCAGCGGAAACCGGTGCACTGGGCATCGATGAAGGCGCATTTGTGCCACAACAAGAACCGTCTTATCGTGAACCCTTAGGGGTACTGGCCTTGACCAACAATGACGTCAGTATCGAGCAATCTCTGTCGAGCGAATTTGCAGTCATTGGCGATCGGGTAACGGTATCCATAGCAGTCAAAAACAATAAATCTAGTACACTGAGCAACGAATCAGTCAGCGTCTTTTTCATCCTCGATGACGCTGACTTAATCGACAGCTCGCCCGCCTGCGCAGTGGACAATTCAGGGCCGCAAACCATCTTAAGCTGTGCGATCAACAGTCTGGCACCTGCCGCAACAACAATCTTTGAGTACACGGTTGAAACTACCGCTAACTCCTACCCCCAGCTAGCAAGTGGCGTGTTCGTCGGAGATGCCTTCGGTCAGCGTGTGCGGGATGATGCCTTTATTTTTGTGGTGAAAGACACGCTGACAGATTCCGACAGCGACGGTATCTCCGACGTCAATGAAGCGTTGCTGGGCACTGATCCACAAAGCAGTGCGTCCAGCGTTGGTGCAGACTTTATTGCGCAAACAGACCTATTATTTTTCTATTCCCAGAGATTTCTCGAATCCATCGGCGATATCAGCCCCGAAACCCATATCAATCAACTGGTCGAGATCACCAATACCTACTACGCCGACAGTGGTGCGCTGGTCAGATTCAGACCCGTATTCTATGGCTTTGTAAACTACGATACCGGCAATGACCTCAACCGCGTTATGGATGCAATGAGCGACGCAACCGGCGTTTTCAGCGAACTCCCCGAACTGCGCGAAAAAGTTGGAGCCGATATCACCGTATTCATTGACGGTCTCTTTCCCGGGAGTGGCGCCTGCGGCCTCGGGACCCTGCCGGGAGCTGGCTTCGAAGGCGAAATCTTTCACCCGCTGTTAGCCGGCGGCGAACTTATCTCATCACTGTACAACGCGGGGTTTCCAGCAGAAGGCGGCGCCGGCTGTGATGACCTAACGCTGGCTCACGAACTGGGTCATAATCATGGTTTAGCGCACTCCCGCCGGGAACCGGGCGCTTTCGGCACCTATTCCTGGTCCTTCGGGCACGGCGTGGACGGCTCCTTCGCCACTATCATGGCAACGCCCGATGACTATCCCGGTTCAGTCGAGTTACCCCTGTTCTCCAATCCACTGTTAAACGACTGCAACGGACTCACTTGTGGGGTCGATCGGGCCGATACGGAACAGAGTGCCGACGCCGTGTTTACCATCAATCAGACCAGAGTACCCATCAGTACGCATCGCAAACCAAAAATTCTGCCGATTACCAGCCTAGGTCAGGAAGGCTCTAACCTCATCTTGTATGGCTCAGCCAGTCGCAGTGAAGACCTCAATACTCCGGTCTCAAGTTTTGGTCCCAATGACAGCATTGACGTTCGGGCCACGCTCTTCATTCCCAGCGAGCACCAGGGAATCACCGGAGAAACCTATGTCGTGATCTCCGTGGAGGGCACTGGTCTTTTTTACCGAAGCGCTGATGGTGGCTATCATGCGTGGAGCGGAGATCTGGGAACGCTGCAAAGCTATGCGGCTACTCAACCGCTAAAAGTCAGAGAAGAACTCATTGCGTTTAATGACTTTACCCCTTCTAGTGTGGGCGTAAGTAGCGCAAACCTGACCGTCTATTTCGCCTACGCCGTGCCGGGTACCGACGTATTTGTCTACTCTACAACCGGCATCAAGCTTACTATTGAGTAAAACACCCCTGAGCAAACCACAACCTTATTCAGCCAGCGCATCTATGATGTAGCGCACGCCATCCGAGATCGGGAGATTTTCAACGTCCACAAGCCTATTGGCATTTCGCATGACTTCATCGCTAATCCTACCTGCCAGCGATGATAAGGTTTCGACAAATAAACGGTTCTCCATAGCGTCACCTGATGCCGCCAGAAACCCATCGTAGGGTGGAATCGCGTTAAGCGGGTCGTCGAGAATGACCAGATCAAATTCGGCGACCCTGCCATCTGTCGTATAGGCGGCAATAATGTCTACCTGCTCTTCCGCAATTGCGGTATACATTAAAGTCGTATCAAACGTGAGCTTTTCGGCAAAATCGATGCGATAAGTGTCGCGTAAACTGATCCACTCGGGCCTGCCAAAAAACTCCAGATCCCCCCCGGCAACTAGCCCATCCGCGAACGGCTTAAGATCACTGATACTGCGTATTCCCAACCGCTCTGCTTGCTCGCGGCGCATCGCCAGTGCGTAGAGATTCTGGTAACCCAGTCGGGCAAGATTCGCCATGCCATGCTCCGCAGCAATATACGCTTCTACTTCAGACATCACCGCCTCTCTGCCCGGATTGTCCTCTCTGTTCATGAGATTGCTCCATACGGTTCCGGAATATTCCAGATAGACATCGATGGTGTTATTCGCGGTTGCCTGGAAAACCACCTCGGAGCCCAGACCAAGACGCTGCCCAGTCGTAAATCCAGCCTCCTGAAGCACCTCTTCAACGGCGCCGGCAATGATGTATTGCTCGGTAAAGCCCTTCCCGCCAATGACAAAATCTACTTGTTTTTCAGGCAACAAACTGTATCCCGCCACAACGAGTACAGAAGTGAGTCCGGTGATTACCAGAGTTTTCACCGCCCTGTATCGAGCCGACTTAGCGCTCACGTTTCGGTTGGCCGCAAGCCACTGAAGACCTCCGATTAGGCTGTCGAGGATCACCGCCATACAGGCAGCCGCCAGACTGCCAACGGTTACGGCCAGCAAATTTCGCGTTTGCAATCCCGTAAAAATGTAGTTTCCGAAACTGGTCGCGCCAACCAACGTAGACAATGTCGCAAGCCCTACAGTCCAAACTGCCGCCGTGCGAATACCGGCAATAATGACCGGCAGCGCCAGAGGTATACGCACTTTGGCAAGTATCTGAAGGGGCGACATCCCAATACCACGGGCCGCAGTCACAACCTCTTCAGCAACGTTCTCCAGGCCAGTGACAGTGTTGCGCACAATCGGGAGCATGCTGTAAAGCACCAAAGCGATGATGGCGGGCAAAGAGCCGATTTGCCCACCGAGCATGGCCACCACCAAGGCAAGGATTGCCACACTTGGGAAAGTCTGAATGATGCTTACAAGGGTCAGCAATGGCCGCTTAACTCGCGGAGACTGTGCAGCCCAGACCCCGAGAGGAATACTGACCGCAGTACCAATAACAAGCGCAACCAGTGTTTGTCCCAGGTGCCCCCGGAAATATTCAGGAAACATAGCCAGCTGCTCCGCAAGATTTTCGGTCATGTTGTCGCGCCCCGGCGGCTGTGAGCAGCGAGAATTTGATCCAGGCGATCCGCACGCTGCTTTGGCATTTCAATCAACTTTCGGACATAGGGGTCAGAGGGCGCATTAAGCAGCTCTGTGGGCGAGCCGAGCTGCTGGACTTTCCCCTGCTTCATTACGGCAATGCGATCAGCCATGAGCAGTGCTTCTGTCATATCATGGGTGACCAAGATAACGGTAAGCTCAAGCCTTCTCTGGATACTCTTGAATTCATCCTGTAAGTCAGCCCTAGTAATAGGATCGAGAGCCCCGAAGGGCTCGTCCATCAACACCAACTGCGGTTGGGCCGCCAGCGCCCGGGCGACACCGACCCGCTGCTGTTGACCGCCAGAAAGCTGAGAGGGAAATCTTTCTGCAAATTGCGTAGGGGGCAAGCCCACTAAATCTAAAACGACCCGACAGCGATCGAGCACTGCGCTCGGAGACCAGCCGAGTAGCTCGGGCACGGCGCTCACATTTTGCGCCACGGTGTAATGCGGAAACAGTCCTATCCCCTGAAATACATAGCCAATATTTCTCCTCAGTTGTTCCGCATTCTGTCGGCGAACGTTTTCACCGTTCACCAGTATCTCTCCGCTGCTGGGCTCCTCAAGCCGGTTTATCATCTTGAGCGTAGAAGTCTTTCCGCAGCCGGATTCCCCGATTAGGCCAAGCAATTCTCCTCGATTCACACGAAGACAGACATCCGATACAGCAAAGGATCTGCCGCCATCGTAAGATTTTCGAACGTTTTTCAATTCGATCATTGCGTAGCCATCCTAATAAGCCAGTTCGAGGCTGTCCCGCTAAGGAATTGCTTACAACCAGTCTAGCCACCATTGCCTGGGTGAGCTCTCTGAAAGCAGCACCGATAAATAGTCAGGTTGAGCTTATGCCTGCATGACTGAAACTGCTTACATCAAAGGTGCGCTGTCTGGGAGAAAGCTCTCCACCAGTGTTAGCTTGCACGTCAACCCCAACCAAAAACTCAAAAGCGATAGGAGGAGAGCTGGCCCACCATTCCGCATAGACCTTGGGTGAACACTAACTGTCGGCAACTAGTCTTGGCCTGCTGCCTGTCTACCCAACTGCAAAGCGCTACGCGCGCCAGCCGACAAGCCCGAATCGAGACCTACGGTCACAAAACGGAAGCCCTGACTGATGCGCTGCTCAACCGTACGGGCATTGGTGGTAATCGCGCATGGGACGTCATGCGCAAGACACGACGCAAGCACCCGCTGAATGGCTTCTTCAACTGCCGGTTCTGACGGACTGGCGTATCCCATCGAGGTGCTTAAATCAGACGGCCCGATAAATATGCCGCCCACTCCTGCGACCGTGATAATCTCCTCAATGTTGGCGACGCCCTCAGGGGATTCAATAAACATGATGGCAAGCAGCTCGCCCTGTGCGTCCAGAGGCCAGACATCAGCGCGGGAGTGATAGTCCTCCACGCCCCAGTACCAAACGGCGTTTGAAGGATTTCGACCTCTCAGGCCCGGCGGCTCGTAGTCGTGCACGCCGTTAATTTGCGGGTAACGCGTGGCGCGCACCGCAATTTCTGCCTGCTCGCGGTTGTGTATTGCAGGGAACATCACGCCGAACGCGCCAACATCCAGAACCTGCTTGGCTTGGGCGACCAGTTCATCTGCACCACCCGCTGCCGGGATTCTGACAAAGGGAACCACATCAGGTTGCAGGCTGCCCTTTTCCATGATGGCGCGCTTGTTCGTCATCCCCAGCAGGAAAGCGCGCAAACGCTCGACATCGAATGGAGCGTGCTCCATGTCAATCAGCACAAAATCCAATCCCGAGGAAGCAAGCGATCTGGCATTGCTGAGCGAGTAATCAAACGACAAGAGCCCGAAAGCTGGTTCTTCCTGCAAGAACATCTCAACCAGTTTATTGAGTCTGACGGTTTCGTCCTGCGCTAATGCTGACAAAGGCAAGAAAGCGGTAGCCAGCCACAGCATGGCTCGCGGTGCTGGCTTGTGCAGTCTGTTCACGGCTATCGCTCCACAACTTCGGCTGAACCGGCAAGCGAAACCGATTCTCCGGCGCCTCTAGCGCTGGTACCAGGGAGGCTCGATCAACAGCTCAGGACCGGCATCCGGTTTGGGAACGAATTTCTGCGTTCGACCATACTGATTGTCACCACCGTATAGGTTACCAGAGGGGTCTACGGTGAAGGAATGGACTTCAAGATAGCCATCTGGTAGACCAGCTGGAACAAGCCAAGTAGCTTTGATCTGCCCGTAGAAGTCAAAGTTTATGAATCGCAATGGTCCCAAATCAGTTATCCAAAAGTCATCCTCATTCACAATAATGTCCAATGGCAGTGTCAATGGAGCACCTATCGACCGCTCAAACTCAAAGACAGCGGGATCATCAGTAGCTCGATAAAGGTTTACTCCATTGTTGCCAGACCGATCTGTTACGAAAACCCGCCCGCCCGGACCAACTGCAAGTGAGTGTATCGTGTTGAATTGGCCTGGTGCATCGCCTTGACTCCCGAACTCACCGAGATATTCCATATCTTCGTCGTACACTATGACCCGATGGTTTAACAACCCATCAGCGACGAGAATACGTCCGTCTGGTAGAAATGCCACGTCTTGTGGGCTTCCATAATGATATGCGTCATCGCCAGACACTCCTCTCTCGCCATAGGTCGCAATCAATTGGCTTCCATCATTAGAAAGGACGTGTATTTCGTGATGAGTCTGATTAACAACCCAAAGTTTTCGCTCAGGATCATATGGATTTACTCTAATTCTTTCCGGGCCAGGTCCATCTGCTCCTTCACACAAATAGTCGAGATGGTCCCATACGCTCAATACCTGACCATCAGCATCTACTTCGAAAAGACAGTTCTGCCAAACTCTTCGATCTGCTTCACGAAGCACGTTAATCCCTAAAGCCCCAGCGAAACCAGGGAAGTCCTCAGGAATAGGGGAAGGAAGAATCGTTTCACCTCTTTGGTTAATAATTATTCGGTCTGCGGTCTCAGCCCATATGGCAGAATTGCCTCCGAAGGCGTAGCCATCCTTTTGAAATGGCTCTAACCAGCCGCTGACTATCTCATAAGGGCTATCGACGATTGGGCCCCTTGCATTGCCAGTTTCTTGTCCCAGGAGTTCCGCAGCTGGCAAAATAAGTAAGGAGACCGCTATGAGGCTTACGTTTTTAATTATGATTCGCATAACTTATTCTCAAAAATTGACTTAATCTTCGTCTCATAATGTCAAATTTAGGCGGACAGGTATAGTTCAGCAAGGAAGCGATTGAATCAAGATTTCCGATTCTGGGCCTTTTTAGCGAGCCGAGCTCGATGCAGCACCGGTTCGGTATAGCCATTTGGCTGTTCACGCCCTTTGAATACGAGATCACAGGCCGCCTGAAAGGAAATGGACTGGTCCGGGTCCTGTGCCATAGCCTCATACAATGGATCATGGCGGTTTTGTTCATCCACCACAGCTGCCATACGTAGCAAGGTTTCCTTCACCTGAAGTTCAGTACATATGCTGTGCCGGAGCCAGTTCGCGATGTGTTGTGAAGAAATTCTCAGCGTCGCCCGGTCCTCCATCAGTCCGACATCATTGATGTCCGGCACCTTAGAACAGCCGATTCCCTGATCGACCCAGCGCACCACATAACCCAAGATACTCTGGGCATTATTGTCGAGCTCCCGCTGAATCTGTTCATCCGTCAGCGAACTGGGATCGCTCAGCAGCGGGACAGTGAGGATGTCCGCCCTATCAGCAGCTTGCTGGTTTTTCAGTGCTGCCTGCACTTCATGCACATCAACACGGTGGTAGTGCAGTGCATGCAGTACGGCTGCTGTCGGAGAAGGCACCCAGGCGGTGTTGGCACCGGCCTCCGGATGAGCCTGCTTCTGCTCAAGCATGGCGGCCATCAGGTCCGGCATGGCCCACATGCCCTTACCGATCTGACTGCGACCCTGAAAGCCACACGATAGACCTGTCTGGACATTGTGCTGCTCGTACGCCGCGATCCAGGCACAGGTTTTCATGTCTGCCTTGGGCACCATCGGCCCGGCCTCCATCGCTGTATGTATTTCATCTCCTGTGCGATCGAGAAACCCAGTGTTGATGAAAACCACACGATCCTTTGCTTCCTTGATGCAAGCTTTCAACGATACCGTCGTGCGGCGTTCCTCATCCATGATTCCCAGCTTCATTCGACCTGTCTCAAGGCCCAGCAACATTTCCACTGCCGCAAACACATCGCAGGCAAATCTGACTTCTTCCGGACCATGCATTTTTGGTTTGACAATATAGATACTTCCAGCACAAGAATTCTTTAGCGAACCTTCACCTAATACATCCACCGCACCAATCGCGCCGGTAATCAATGCATCCAGTAAACCCTCATAAACCTCGCTACCATGCTTATCGAGAATGGCTGGATTACACATCAGGTGTCCCACATTGCGGAAAAGCAACAGACTCCGCCCGGAGAGCTCAAAAGAGCCACCGTCGGGAGCCTGATAGGAACGATTGGCGCTGAGACGCCGAGTCACTTGGACGCTGCCCTTCTGAAAAGTCTCTTCCAACTCGCCGGTAATCAATCCGAGGCAGTTGCGATAGACCTCAACTTTGTCTTCAGCGTCCACGGCAGCCACCGAATCCTCGCAATCCTGAATCGTGGTCACCGCAGCCTCAAGAACGATATCTTTGATCCCTGCTGGATCCTCGCAACCAATCTCGGATGCGGGATCGATTTGGATTTCCAGATGCAAATTATTGTTACGCAGCAAGATGACATCTGGCGATTCAGTGGGCCCCTTGTAACCTCTGAATTGCGTGGGGTCACGCAGCGCTGTCACCTCGTTTGACGCACGAACTCTAAGCTCACCCTGCTCAATGAAATAAGCCTCTGCTTCTGCATGAGAGACGGAATGAAGTGGACAGGCCTGATCCAGCAATTTACGGGCGTAGGCGATGACCTTGGCTCCGCGTATCGGATTATAGGCGCCCCCTCTTTGTGCCCCATCTGCCTCGTCAATCGCGTCCGTTCCATAAAGCGCATCGTATAGGCTGCCCCACCGGGCATTGGCTGCATTGAGGGCAAACCGGGCGTTCTTGACCGGCACCACCAATTGCGGCCCGGCCTGCAGACTGATTTCCTGGTCCACGTGACTGGTTTCAATGACAAAGTCTTCGGTGGGCTCAGTCAGATACCCGATACGGGACAAGAAGGCCAGATATTCAGACTGTTCAGGCCGTCCGGGGTGCTCCCGGTGCCAGGCATCAATTTGTTCCTGCAGACTCTGGCGCCGGGCCAGCAATGCTGCGTTGCGAGGGGTAAACTGCTTGAACAGGGCTTCGGCTTTCGTCCAAAAAACTTCGGGCGTCAGCGGAAGACGGGCCAGTAGCTCAGAGTCCACAAAACCTGCAAGAATCGAGTCGACCCTCAGGCCGCCTTTCTTAACGTAAGTCATGGCAGCAATTACCTATTATCGGTGCCGGAACGCATCAGTGACGCTCTGTTGATAAGCCAAGACACAGCATGCTAATCCGTGAGAGAAATGCTCAGCTCAGCGGTTATCAGCATAGAACGATCCAGGTCGCGTGAGGCTAATCTGAGCAGTGATTCCGCGCTCTGTTCAACCGTGTCATAAAACTGGCTCTGACCATTCACAACAACCTGGACAGGCCTGGCAAAATCAATGAAATCTGGACTCAACAACAACCTGAATTGCTCGATGCCACGCGCCTCAACCGAGATTAAATTGCTACTGCGATCCACCTGCAGAAGCGCCGGGCGATCATCTCCATTGATTCCGTCAATCTGAATCCAATGATTCCGGTTGTAGCGGTCAGTGCGGTCTGCAACCCACTGAACGGCAATCGGGAAGGGGTCTCTCCGATTCGAGGATTTGAATTTTTCGACTTCATCCAGATAATCCTGTAGCCATTCGGTGTTGTGCCCGCCTTCCGCAATGACAGTCCAGGTATAAGGAACTCCGACGTCCTTCAGAATATCCATAAATGATGACAGCGATGCCGCCGGGTACAGACGATCATTCTCGCCGTTAACGATATACAGCGGTTTGTTCATCAAATTTTCGAAATAAAGCCGGTAACCGCCACCACTCTGAGGGTTGCGCAAAACGCCGGGATGTCCGATGTAGGGAAGGAAGGATGCCCACTGGGTGGGCTGCTTGAAGGCAAAAAAATAGGCGCCCGTGCCACCGTCGGATATTCCGGTCAGGGACACCTGGTTTTCATCAACGTTGTAGGTAGATTTCAGGCTATTGAGGATAGCAACCAAGTTATCCGCCTGCTCGTCCTGCCACCAGACGGCCTCGGGCCAGGCCAGAGGCACAACGGTAATACGTCCAGGCTGGCCTATCCTGTCATAGCTTCGTTGCCAGAAATTTTCTCCTGCTACCGCCTTTGGCCGACCAACACCGCCATGCAAGACAAACTCAACGGGCCACTGCATCTGCGGATCATAGTCCTGGGGAACGTTGATCATATAGGGAAATTCTGTACCGGCACTGTCGGTTCTCGCCAGCACATGCTCGCCAAGGGGGACCTGATCAGAATAGAGCGGTCCCACTTTAAACAAGTCAAAAAGCGCCGCAGGGTCTGGCTGACTCATCAGCAGTTCTTCACTCAGCGCCAGTCTGGCTGCTTCAGAGTCTGCCTGCCAGAAACGGTTCACGAAGGTCTGATCTGCCTGAATTGCCTCCGCTGATTCTTGCGCGCGGGACTCCGCAGCAAGCGAATAAGTCAGACAAAGCGCCAAATATCCCATTCTGATAGATAATCGTCTTACCATCATAATTGACCGACTCCCCAATCAGCTGTTTTTGGTGGTAAACAACGGCCAGCCCAATGCGAAGGCTTGCAATTGCAATTCGCCGCCCAACTCAATAAAGACTGCCCGCAGAAATCGATCCGGACCCCCATATCTAACATTTTAGGCCTCCGTCGGATTAGCAGCAGATATCCCTTAATAGCTCAAGCTCTGCCCCATCATGTCTGCGAACTGATCATGAGGGGTTTTTCATAGGATGACGAAATATTCGAGCATAAAAGCCTTATCCATACTTGTCTATGCTGCCGAACAGGCAATTAAAAGGGTTTTGGTTTAAAGTAGAATTAGAACAATAACTCTGTTTACGCATGCTCCCCCGGAAAAGCTCGTTATCTCTCGAGCTGCCGCAGTCGCAGGGAGGTTTGGCTCGGGATTCAGTTTAGTTATGACGCGGAACAAACGACAATTCAGCCCCGCTGGTTCAAGGCACTGTGCACTACTGCTTGCTCTGTGCCTGTTACCATTAAAGATGGTACAGGCGCAGGCAGACCGAAGCGCTGATTCTTTGCCACTGCTAGATCTAGATCGCCCTATCCGCTTGAATTTCGCCGGCGATTGGGAAAAGGACTTTAACCGGAGCGACCGATGGGAGGATGAACTTAGCCGCTTGCTGACAATCCGCCAGGAAAGGGCCGCTCAACAGCGCTCGGGCGTCACTGTACGGAACCTCCCGCGCGCCTCGCTGGGCAATCTGAATCTAAACTCTCTGGGTGGTCGGGGCACCAGTATCGTCAACCTTGCCCGTTTGGCTGAATACGTCAGCAGACAAACAACCTTGCGTATCAAGCAAGACCGAAATGAGGTTAGCATCGAGCGCCGCGGTGAAGCGTCCCTGATCTGCACAGTCGATCACGGCCTTAGGGAGACGTTTTCGAGCGAGCATGGCAAGGAGTATTGTGGCTGGGACGGACAACAGCTCGTCTTCATCATCAACCTGCCAGATCAGCTTCAGATCAGCCACCGGTTCGATGTGGCGGCAGCAGGAGATAAACTGCGCCTAGTGACCAGCATTTCCCATAAAGGCTCCGCTCCTTTCAATCTGATTCAGGCATTCAATCGTTATGATGCCGGCGCTGATAACCTCAACTGTGTGCTTACCGTAACCCGCGGCAGAGTGTGCAGTCAGGCGACCCCTCTAGCCGATGAGTAAGCGTCCCGACTGCCTGGTCCGCAGGCTGCCTCGCTTGTTGCTTCTACCGCTGGCTGCCTGCACAACACTGAGCACACCTACAGTCGAACAAGTTGCCTATCCACAAGTCGGGGAAGTCAGCCTCAAAATTGCCGAAGCCGAGCCAGGTCAGCATCAGTTGTTAGATATTGGCATCGTCGTGTTCGATGACGACGAAGACGAATCTGCAGCGCGGACCTATGGCGACCGGGTTTTTGCGGAAGTGCGTGACAAAGAGATTCGCTATCTGCCATTTTTACTGCGCAAGGTGCTGATCGAGTCACAGCAATGGGGTGCCGTTAGGGTGCTGCCTGAAGCCGACCCATCGGTCGATTTGCTGATCAGCGGGAAAATCCTCCGCTCCAGCGGTACTGAACTAGCCATCCAGATCGACTCGGCAGACAGCACAGGTCGCAGCTGGTTGAGCGCGATCTACGGAGATACAGCGATGCTGTCAGATTACCCCGAGAACATTCAATTTACTCCCTCCAGACCCTTTATCCCCTCTGAGCATCAGGAGCCTTATCAGGATCTATATGAGAAAATTGGCAACGACTTGGTGGCCATCCGAGACACGCTGTCGGTGAACGATCTGCAGACAATTCGCGATGTTTCAACCTTAGTCTACGCAAACGATCTGTCGCCGGAGTCCTTCGGACACATGCTCGCGACCAACGACGCAGGCCTTCTTGAGGCGGCAAGTCTTCCTGCGAAAAACGATCCGATGCTCGCCCGGGTTGAGGATATGCGCGTCAGACATCATGTGTTTATCGATACTGTTGATGAATATTACGGTGCTCTACACGATGAGATGCTACAAGCTTATATCATGTGGCGTCGGCACTCCTACGATCAACAGGAGCAACTCGTCAGTCGCAAACAAGAGCCGATAAGCCAGGATTTCTTCAGCAGCAGCGGTAGCTATCTCACGATGACACAGCGTTATAATCGCTTCCGCTGGAGCAAGATCTACCAACAGGAGTTTCAGGAGCTGGCTGCTGGATTCAACCAGGAACTAGCACCAGCCATCCTCGAACTAAATGAGCAGGTCCACGGCCTGAGTGGGACGATGGCAGAGCAGTATATTCAATGGCGACGCATCCTCAGGCAATTATTTGAACTGGAAACCGACAGAATCTGAGGGCAGTTCGTCCCGGCTGGCATCGCGAAAATGTGTTGATTTGCTGACGAATACGTTAGTCTCTGAGCATCCAAGACGACAATTATAAGAAAGGAGAAATCTCATGTCCGAAAGTGCCGCTGAACAACACAGTTCGCATCGCAAATGGATCATCGGTGTTTCACTCGCTTCCGCCCTCGCAGCAGGAATTATTGGTTTTCTCATTTATTCTGCAGTGTGTCCCTGCGAACGCACACCCGGCGGCTTTCTGTTCGGCGCAGCCGCGGATGGCCCGGTAGACGACTGGTCTTTTGCAAATGAGGTCCCACTGTGTCAGTTACAGATCTATGCCGGGATCCGACCTCACTCGATCAATCTCAACTGCATGGCCACGCCGGCTGGCGAGCTCTACCTGAGTTGTTCGGTGTGTGAACAAAAATATTGGGCGGCACGCGTTGATGCCAACGAGTCCGCTGTGATGCGCCTCGATGGCGTCACATTTCCTGTTGTCCTAAACAGAGTGGAGGAGCCCACACGAATGGATGCCGCCTGGATTGCAAGGATCACCAAGCTGCAAAGCTTTGGCGGAGGGCCGTACAATCCGACACCGGACCCGAATGCGCAGCGCCCCGACCACTGGTGGACGTTCCATGTTACGTCTAGATCCTGAGCAGGTCAGTATCATCAAGCAAAAAGCATTCTGAAAGATTAAAACGAGGAGAGTCATGACAAACTATCGCACTCTTATGCTAGTTGCCTTAACGACACTGGGCAGTGTAGCCAGCGCCCAGCAAGCCAACTGGATAGAGTTAGCCGTCCATAATTTTGGCGCGCCGATCAACACTATGTGGGCCGAAGGCGAACTGTCCTTTGCCGACGACGGCACCATGGTTTACTGCAGCGCCCGCCAGGACATGGCCGTTGCTGACGGAGACCCCAAGGATCTTTACATCGCGAGTTTCAACCCAGAGTCCGGCACTTGGGATACTCCCGTAAATATGGGCACCCCCGTCAATCAGCCACCGGCCACGGACGTAGACCCCCTGCGCCTGGGTGACGATCGCGAGCCCTGGATTACCGCAGACGGCAATACCATCTACTTTCGCTCAGATCGGCTGGCCATCACCACTCCGCGAAATAATCATGACCTGTTCGTGACCAGAAAAGTAAACGGCCAGTGGTCAACACCTGAGCTAGTTGGCTATCCAGTCAGCACCACGGAGGGCGACGAGCATTGCCCGGCGGTATTGCAAGACGATGAAACACTCTGTTTCGCCTCGCGCCGTGCCGGGGGCTACGGAGGTTCGGACATTTACTGCGTGAAACCTGACGGCAGAGGCGGCTGGGGGGATGCGGTGAACCAGGGCCCGAATATCAATACCGCTGCTGAAGAATTTCACTTCACACAGGATGTTGGTGGCCAGGTGTATTTCACCTCGAATCGTCCCGGTGGCTTTGGCAGCATGGACATCTACGGCGCGGCCTCAGCCGGCCCCAATGTCTGGAAGCCTGCTTTTAATCTCGGACCCAAGATCAACACTACTGGCGCTGACATGTGCCCGGCCCTGCCACCGGGTGGCGAAACCATGGCGTGGTTTTCATCGCGTCAGGACAGCAGTTTCGGTGATGCGGACATTTTCTGGACCAGTAAGTTAAATGTTCAACAACCAGACTGACCGGAATAAACCAAAAAAGCCCGGCATGCCGGGCTTTTTATTGGCAACGCTGTCTGAGCACCGAACGCCCAGACAACCACACACATCAAATCAGGCCAGATTCGACGCGAACAAATTCAGCAGTCGAGCCCAGGCTTTCTCAGCCTGATTCAGATGGTAAACCTGCGAATCAATCGCACACCAGCCATGAAGAGCGCCAGAATATACTTCAATCTCAGCATTTATACCTGCTGAATCATAGGCTTCACGCAGCGTCATTTTGGCCTGAGGATCATTCTGATCATCGTTGTCAGCAACACAATGCAGCATGGATGCCCGTGTCTCAGGGATTAGTAGATGTGGGCTGTCAGGATTGCCCGTCGCCAGACCTCCACCATGGAAAGTTGCGCCTGCAGCGAAGCGTTCCGGAACGGCGGCCACGGTACGCATCACCATCGGGCCACCCATGCAGTAGCCGGTGGTGCCAATGCCTTTGCTGGTGTCCACTTCATCCTGCTCATCGAGCCAGGCGGTAAAAGTTCTGGCATCGGCGAAGTGAGTGTCTGCGTTAAGGTTTCTGGCCAGAGGCAGCACCAAGCTTCTAATTTCCGGTTGTCCAAAGCTGGCGCCCCGGCCAACTACCGGAGAACGTGCATCGCGATAAAAAGGGTTTACTGTCAGCACCGCATAACCCTCTCGCGCCAGTCTGCGGCCCATTTCCCTGAATGCGGGCCGGAGCGCCAAAATATCCGGCCACACCAGCACTGCGGCGTGGCTGCCGGTTGACGGATACGCGAAATGGCAATCCGCCACACCATCCGGAGTATGGATTTCTGCATCCCGCTCGGAGATCGATTGCCCACTGGCGATTGAAGGCATAATCATCGCCATGCCCGCACCTGCCGCCAGCGTCGTAAAATCGCGTCTGGAAACTTCCGGATGTGTCTTAAGGTAATCGTCTGCGTCTTTCTGCGTCTCAAAATCGCACATGCTTAGCCCCCTGCTTCTTTTATTCTTATTCAAACGGTTGAAATGTGAGAGTATTTGGGGCGATGAAAAAAAACAACACCTTGTCCGCAGAATTCTCCACCAGGAGAGACCGATGATGGTCAGAGCAACTCACAGTATGAATCGCCGACGCTTCGGCCAGACTCTCGCACTCACCTCACTGGCGAGCTCTTTCCCGTCAGTGGTATGGGGACAAGTCGCGAGGGTGAATACCATCGCCGGAACCGGCGCGCCGGGTTATGAACCTGAAGGCGAACGGGGCAGCCTTGCCACGGAAACCCCGATCAACAATCCCTATGGCGTCGTCCCTGGCCCCGATGGAGCACTCTATTTCTGCGAGGTCGACACCGGCCGCATCCGGCGCATCGATCTGAATAATCTGAGACTTTCCACCATTGCAGGAACCGGTGAGCCGGGTTATCGCAGTGAATCGCGGCGGCCGCTGGAGACAGCCTTCTCCGCACCCCACGAAATCAGATGGGATGTAGAGGGCAATCTTTTTGTCG
>PBTW01000084.1 GCA_002729315.1 Gammaproteobacteria bacterium | reverse complement strand
TTGAGGGCAATCTTTTTGTCGTGGAGCGCGATAACCACACTGTAAGACGCATCGCTGGCAAAACCGGCCTCGTAACTACAGTAGCCGGCAACGGCGAAGAGGGTTTTTCAGGGGATGGCGGTTCAGCCGTATTGAGCCATTTGCGCGGCCCTCATAGTATCGCTTTTGATTCGCGAAATAATCTGCTGATCTGCGACATTGGGAATCACCGATTACGCAGTGTGAGTCGGCAGACCGGCATGATTTCCACTTTAGCCGGCACCGGTGAGCGCATTGCAACTCCGGACAGCGCACCATTGTCTGGAACGCCCCTGCTCGGACCAAGATCTATCGACTGCGACAGGGACGGCAATGCCTATCTGGTGTTGCGAGAAGGCAACGCGGTATTCAAACTGGATCTCAACGCAGGGCGATTGCAGCGCATTGCCGGAACCGGACGGCGGGGATATGCTGGTGACGGCGGGCCCGGTCTGGACGCCACATTTAACGGCCCGAAAGGGATCGCCTATTCCAGCGCTGATAACAGCCTGTATATCGTTGACACCGAAAATCACGTCTTACGTCGGCTATCGCTCAACTCAGGCGTAATCAGTACAGTTCTGGGGAGCGGTGAACGGGGCGACGGCCCGGATGGAGACCCCCTGAGCTGTTCACTCAATCGACCACACGGGGTCTGCGTTCATCGCGGAGTGGTTTATGTTACCGACAGCGAGAGTCATCGAATCCGCGCAATCACCGACTTACTCGGTTGAGTCATCCAAAGGAATCCGGTCCGTTGCCGCTGAGTTGGGGTCTCGCGCCGCTGTCCGGGGAGGGACCCGCCAAAAAAAATGCCTCCACCGGGTTAGACAGCAGAGGCATTTAAGTTTAAGAGAGGCATGCAGTAGCCTCGAGGTAGGGACTAACAGCCTTGAGCCCCAAGGGCAATCAAGCCGGATGGGGCAGAGTCCTACCGGCTAAAACGCGCCGACTTTGGTTTCAGATCAAGTTTTTATTAAAAAAAGCAGGAAATTAGGCAGAAATAACTCTAAAAACAGCCCAGTAAGCTAGCAATACCTGATGGCGCTTACCAGACTCGCTCAAATACACTGTACAGGGACTTCGCCATGGAAAAGTTGAGGAACACAATCGGTCTTACGCTCGGGGTCGCGGTTGGCCTGATCGCCTTATTGCTGGCTCTGATGAGATTCAGCGACGGGCCTTTGGAAGTCTTCTCAGGCGGCCCGTTCACTACAGGAGAGCTCACTACGGCACCAGATGACTGGAGTTTTCTGGCTGATCGAGGCACAGTTGAATTTCAGACCCTGCAGCCAGCACGGTCGCGAACAGTCTGGCTTGCTGTGCACGACCAGCGCCTGTTCCTTGTCAGCGGCTACATGAACACCAGCTACGGTGGCATCTGGAAGCAGTGGCCGCATTATCTTAACCGCGATGACCGGATCATTTTGCGTATCGATGGCAAGCTGTATGAGCAAAAGCTGCAGCGCGTCATGGAGGGCCCGGTAGTCGTTCCGGTGCTATCTGAATTTGCCCGCAAATACTTTGATGGCGCCGACGGTGATTTTACCTCCGACGAATCAATACGCAGTGGCGACACGTGGATGTACGAAGTGGTGGATCGCTAGACTGACTGCCTCATATGAAAGAACAGGGGTCCACATGCCCCTGAAAACCCGCCTACCGAAGGATAAAAACCATGAAAATCTCGCAATTTAATGGCCTGGCGCTTGTCATGGCGCTGTCAGTGAATGCTTGTAATGACCGCTCTGGCTCCGGAGCCGCTTCGGAACCGGAGTTAAGCTTCGAGGAATCTCTTCAGCTAAAGCTGATCGAAGCGCAGCCTGGCGACACGATCGAGATTCCACCCGGTAGACATGAGATGACCCGCAGCCTGTCACTGTCCGTTCCGGGGGTAACCATTCGCGGTGCTGGCATGGACAGCTCAATTCTGTCATTCAGCGGCCAGCTGCAGGGCGCAGAGGGGCTGTTGGTGACAGCAGACAATTTTGTGATCGAAGATCTCGCGATTGAAAACACCATTGGAGACGCGCTGAAAATTAATGAAAGCAATAACGTCATTATTCGTCGGGTTCGCACTGAGTGGACCAAAGGCCCGGACCCGGAGAATGGTGCTTACGGAATCTATCCGGTACAGTCCAGTCACATCCTGATTGACAGTTCCGTAGCGATCGGGGCGGCCGATGCTGGAATCTATGTCGGACAGTCAAGCCAAATCATTGTCCGCAATTCACGTGCCGAATATAACGTCGCCGGTATCGAGATCGAAAACTCAACATTTGCAGATGTCTATGACAATGTGGCAACGAACAATACCGGAGGTATTTTGGTTTTTGATTTGCCTAATCTGCAGGTTCAGGGCGGCCAGGGTACACGGGTATTCAATAATGCTGTTTATGAAAACAATACGGCAAACTTCGCTCCCGAAGGGGCCATAGTCGGGAATGTTCCAGCCGGCACGGGACTACTGATACTGGCGAACGATAATATCGAAGTCTTTGAGAACAATTTCAGGGACAACAACAACGTCAATCTCATGGTCTACAGTTTTGTGTTGGGCGGGCGCTCCATTGAGGACCCGAACTACGACCCTTACCCGGAGCAAATCTATATTCACGACAATCGCTTCGAGGGCGGTGGCACTGAGCCGGCACACACATTACTGGTCAAGTGGCATAAGGCGACTGGCAACCACTCTCCCGACATCGTGTGGGGTGGGTTAATCCGTGCCGGCGGGTCCGTCGAGAATCTGATTTGTCTGGGGGAAAGGCCCTCACAAACTTTTCTGAATCTGGGCGGAACTGGCAACCCCGAGGACACTTCCACCGATACCGAGCCGCACGCCTGCAGCTTGCCAAGACTTGAGCCGATTGAACTCGCGCTGGATTTAGCCGGAGATGACTGAAAGAGGACTCTGAAAACTCGGCGTCCAAGTGCGCTATGCCGACACGCAATGAGGCCTTCTGGCGTTTGCTTACAAAGCGGCTGGCAGGACATGCTGAACTGCCTGAAAGCATTTCTTGAGTGCGGCGTTGACTTCAGGATAGCGCAGAGCTGACCCCCCAAGGTCTGCGGCAGAATGCTCGGCCCCGATAAGCGCAACTGATACACATCACCAGAGCCTCACTGGATCGGCCTATGGGAAGAACACTGCGTTATCGAGCGCGATCTGCAAGTAAGCTTCTTTGAAACCGGACAACAGGTAACCGTCGGCGATGAGCGCGTCGGTAGCCGCCTCATACTGCTCCAAATATTCAGAAAAACTGCCGTATAGAACCTCCAGGGAATTTCTAAAATCTCCATCTTTAGCAGCTTGTCCCGCGGTTGTGGCGAAAGGAATATAGCCCCCGGCCAACCGAGCCAACGAATTCTCAGCGCCGGTCTCCGGCGCTCGTAAATTCCAACTGACAAAAGTGGCAAGCGGCACTTTAGCGGTTGGCGGAAGAACAGTTGCGGAGGCCAAATCGTTATTGTCCGGACCTACCGCGGGAACCAGAGCTACGTAAGCTTTGTCTGGGGACTGAGGATGACTGTCAATGAAGCGTTTCTCCATCCAGTGCCGACCGTAATCATTCAGAGTGGGGTGATACATGGAATTAGGATGTCGATATCCGGCAATTGGCCGCCAGACTTCAGGGTTAATCTCGCCGTTCAGGTGGGAGGGCAGCAGAGTCCCATCGGCGATACGAGGAATTCGCGATGCGGGCGGGACCTGCATATCTGAAATCCAGCGGCTCATGGCAACGATCAAGGAGTCGCTGATGGGCGACCACATGCTCGGATTCAGAGGCAGCTGTCCGCTGCTTGCTTCGCGCGGTCGACCGTTGCCGGAGCTGTGCTGCGATCCTCCTATAGTGTAGAAGCGCACATTCTCCGGAATCAGGGCGTCCGCACGGCCGTCCGCAGTCGTGTGGGTAAGAGACCCCGCCCTCAGCCAGTACTCATTGACAGTCTGAATGTGCATCAATTTTGGCTCAACGCCCGCCACCCGCGCTTTGGCGAGCACCCCGTCTTGTCTCCCCGTATGGGGGTCTGTACTGTTCCCGTAAGTAAAAGGAAACAAATCATTGGGATAGAGATGATTGGAATGATGGCCATTGGTCCGTGTTGGCATGGCAAACCGCATATTGAACATGCCGAAACCCCCGCCTGAGATGATCGGGATAACACCGTCAAACACTTTATTACCGTTCAGATCGGCATTGAACCCGTCGTACACGAACTGACGCAACAGGCGACCGCTTTGCGAGACCCCATAGGCAATCGTATGTCGAATTTGAGGCAGATTGAGACCCTGCAGCAGATCAGATTCCTGATCGTGGCGAATCGCCGCGACAGCATCCCGAATCGCGGACATTCCTGCCCCGGCAAGAACCGGGTCCTGTGCTTCAAAAATCAGCTCATACAGGTAGCCCGGTTCAAAGCCCCCGTCAAGCGCAAGCGCCACGTCTACCTGACTTGAATCTTCGCGCTCTGAAACTAAAAGGTCGAATTGCGATCGCTCTAAGGGTTCTCTGGGATCAGACTGATACAAACGGCGGGTAAGGGTCGCTGCAGCCAGTCCCGCTTCAGTCGGCGGATAAGCCAGATGTCCGGGCCCAGCGATTGCGATGCTGTCGGTAGCCCGACCCGTTGAAATCTCATAGCGAACCGGTCCAGCTATGGGTGCTTCCTCAGAGCCGACCACGGGCGCGTGCAGACGAAGACGCCCCGGTGTGGAACTTAATTCATTAATCCAGCCAGTCACCAGATACGTGAAACCCTGTGAAGCCAGAGGGTGCTGCAGGGATATTTCCGGATGCGTCATACTCCTGCCCCGATTATTGACGTGGTAGATCAGCGTGTCGCTCGCGATATCTTCGCTAGGCACCAACAACCGAAAATCCGCCGCGTACTCCACCAGACCAGTCTCGTTCAAGGGAGCATATTCAAGGTCAACGATTGCCTGATTAGCCCTCATATCCGGATCAAGCGTAAAGAGCATAACCCCTTCGATCTTTTCATAGCTAAAACGAACGCTCGGGTCAGACATAGTCTCTCGTGAGGTAATCTCCACTCGACTCAGTTGGGCAGCCGCGAAATGAGAGATAACTGAAGTAATAAGAAAAAGGACGAGACCTGCAGCTCGCATGGACATACTCCCGGGATCGACCCTGTTTTTATTGTGTTCAGTACCGAGCGGATTAGGCGCCGGTTATTCAAATTTAGCCAGCAGCAGCAAAGATTGCAATCTCTGTTCTCACATGCCGGTTCCTCATTTGCTGCGAATGACTATTGCCGGCGGCGCTGCTGAAAAACCGGCATGAGCGCAGTCAGAGCTGACCCCACCATAAGCAGCACCGCGCCCAGCACTGAAAGGTTCGACAGGCGATCGGTAAAAGCATACCCAGGATTGATGATGACAATAACTTTAAGCGTTGCGATGGTGAACAGTGGCGCAAGTGCCAGCACCGCGCTAACCTTCGAGGCATCCCACAGGTTGAGTGCCTCAGCAAAACAGCCATAGGCTATCAAGGTGTTCAGGCAGCAAAAAGCCAGAAGCGCGTAATGAAAGCCCGTCAGCTCAAACAGCGCACCCGGCAACACAAATGGCAGTAGCAGCAGTACTGAAACCACATATATGACAAACAGAATCTGCACTGAACTGAATGACCCCAGAAGTTGCTTCTGCAGCAGCGCGTAAATTGTCCAGGTAATCGCTGCAACCACGACAATAAACACCCCAAGGGTTTCTGCATTATCCAAAGAGCTGAGTGTTTCCAGCCGGTCATGAAAAAACAGCAGCAAGCCGGCAAGAATGAGACCAGCACCCACCTTCTGCATTCCCGCAAAGGGTTCCTTGTAGATGAAGACGCCGCCTAGTATCAGAAACAGCGTAGTCAGCTGAATCACTGCCTCGCTGGTCTCGGCATTGACAAAGTTGAGGGACAGGGAAAATAGGTAATAGTTACCGCACAATCCCAGCGCAGCGATAAGCATCATCCACCGCACTCTGACGGATGCGCGAAAGAGATCCGGGAGATTCTTTCTGGCTGCAAGCCAAATGAGAATTACCAGTGCCGCAACAAGAAACCGATACCAGACGACGGTGCTAGCATCCATCACGGAGAGCAGCTCTTTAATGGCCACCGGCAACACCCCCCAAAGAGCGGCTGTGGCCAGTGAAAGCAGCGCGCCAACAAGAGGTTTCTGTGGTTTTTCATGCATAGTAGTAGGCACCAGCATAAGACAGCACTTCCTTGCTGCCTAGAACGAGGCGAGATCCTATCATGAAAAACAGGCCGGAATGACGGCAGATTGTAAGCGCGCGGGGCGGGCGGCTCGCGCGCCTAGATCAACCTGATGTTCCGGGAAAAACGCGCGCTCAGAAACTCCATCTGATCAGCCAGCACCGCATGGTTGGATAGATAAAGGAATTCGTATGGATTCGGCACAAAAGGGATAGCCAGGAGTTCCATATTCGCCTGCTCTGGCGTGCGGTCCGCTTTGCGATTGTTACAGCGTCGACAGGAGGTCACGACATTGGTCCAGCTATCACTACCGCCTTTAGAGGTCGGGATCACGTGATCACGTGACAGTTCCGTCCAGGGAAACTCTCCACCGCAATACAGACAAATATTCTTGTCTCGACGGAACAGAAATTTGTTCTCCAGTGGAGGATCAAAACTTTCTTTGTGGACTTTGCCATCGCAGGCAACGATGCTGGGCAAGCGTAACACCGAGCGAATGCCTTCGCGATTAACGCCTCCGCGAATTTCCATCACTGGCTCGCCGAGTGACCAGATGACTTGATCTTTTGCCAGCAGCGTCGCAGTTTCTTCCCGAGTAAGCCAACTGACCGGGATCCCAGCCTTATTTAATCTCAGAATCTTCACATGCACAGGCAGTCACTCCAATCGACGACACACTGAGTGAAGAGGAGTCAGGAGGGGTCCAACAAACAGGAACCAGACCAGCTTTTCCCGAGCCTCTTCAGAGATATCGGCGAGACTGGTAAGGACTGAATACGTGGAGCAAGATTCGGCGAGAGTCAGTGAACGCAACGAACTCTCGGAGATTTCACATGGCTTAAATCGTCTTATTTGCGAAGGCATTCAGCGCGGTCCAGCAAGGCATGAAGACCAATGATAAATCAAAGCGGCTTATGCGTTTCTGGAGCGACGGCGCTGCCATCCTCCCTGGCTTAGCCAGTAACCCAGCTGGAGCAGCGCAGCAATCAAAATAAACAGCGGTATCGTGCCCCAGTCTCTGCCTCCGACCTGAAAGTAAAACACGGCGTTGTAGTTCCTCTCTTCCTCCGGATGCACTGCAGTCACGACTCCGATGTAGGTCCCTTTCTCGAGGAATTCGTAGCTGGTCCGGTAGAAGCCGCCTTCTTCAATCTGCGGTGGCTGGTAGAACACGGTAGCCGCTTCCAAATCGTCTATCGCTTCTATGTCTTTCCAGGAGGCGAAGCGGCCAACGTTATTGATGTCCCGCACAATGCGAAAATCAATCGCCATTTCCGTAAGCAGATCATGGAGGTACTCCATCACAAATACTGATCGAGTCACATCTGGGATGTCTTCACAGTACTCTGTATTCTGCCGGGTTTCCGGCTGGAACACGGTAAAATGCGCCTGCATGAAATTGACATTAATCACGCATAAATCGTCCTCAAAAGCGACCCCGCCATGACCATTGGAGTGAAAGGCACATTGCATAAACCCCAGCAGGATAGCCAGTCGCACTGCCCGGGACAGGTAACAGGCTGAGAACAATTTCTTCATAGTCAGGCCCCAAGTGACCGAGCGGGATAAATCGGGCAGGCTGATTGGTCTGCTGAGCAGTGGGCTTGGTTTGATACGTCAGTCTTGATTCATCAGATCTGAGGCCGAAACGGAAAAGGAAGCGCCGGATTACCAGGGGATGATACTGCCGTCGTAGTTGAAAAACTGCCCAGAGCAGGTCGGGCTAAGACCTTCAATCACTGACATCATCCCTGAGACGCTGGTGGTGACATCAATTAACCCGTTGGGGCCGCCCATGTCGGTCCGTACCCAGCCCGGATGCAGGACCGCCACCGCGAAACCTTCTTCCCTGAGATCGACGGACAGGCTTCTGACAACCGAGTTCAGCGCAGTTTTGGAACTGCGATAGATATAGCTGCCACCGCCTTGGTTGTCTTCAATGGATCCCATTTTAGACGTGACATACACCAGTTTCCTGGCATTTCCTAAGCGCAGATTGCCGATGATTTGCTGGGTGAGCATCATAGGAGCAATCGCATTCACTTTCATTACCGACTCCCAGTCAGCGCTCCCCACCTTGCCGAAGTTGGCGTCGCGGGGACCATAGACACCGGCATTATTGATGAAGACATCAATGGCCGTATCACCCAGCGCAGAAGCGAAGCTGGCCATGGATTGCTCATCCGAAACATCCAGATTCATCAAACTGAGTGAGGAATTACTGTCGACGAGCGCTTGCAGCTCAGGAGCATGACTACTGGCGCGAAAACTGGCAATCACCTTATCTCCCTGCTGCAGGAAGTGCTTAACAAATTCCAGGCCGAGGCCACGATTAGTGCCAGTGATAAGAACAGTAGCCATGATTTTCTCCGATTTCCATGTTCAATCGCCGGCGCGGGCCAGGCAGATAGTGAGGCGCTAATCTACACAGACTGATCAATTTGGTCAAAGCTTCGGCACTCGCCGTCCGAATTAAAAACTGCCACGAGACTTGTCACTCGACCGCCGTCTGTGAGTTGTCTGCTTGCAGGCAAAAAAACTGTGTGAATCGGAGGCCACTCTGGGCATTGGTTTGCTACAATTTAGTGCATCCAGGCACCTAAATTCTGCGGTGACAGAAGGCGAGACCTCATCCCGCCGCAATCCGAAATTCAATTTCTCTTAGTATAGTCAGAATGCATAACAAAATCGCTCACCCTGCCAGCCCCCTAAGTCTCGCCATCGGGATTGCTCTCATTGGGTTGGCATCTCAGACATATGCG
>PBTW01000083.1 GCA_002729315.1 Gammaproteobacteria bacterium | reverse complement strand
GCTTGAGGCCAAGGCCATCACAGGTGGCGCAGGCGCCAGCAGGGTTGTTGAATGAAAACAGCCTTGGCTCTAGTTCCGAGATGCTGTGGCCGCACTTGGGACAGGCGAACAGTGCGGAGAACAGCATCTCTTCCTGATCGTCATCGCCAATGTGCGCCACCATGGCCAGCCCTTCTGCCAGCTGGATTGCAGTCTCGAAGCTTTCTGCAAGGCGCTGCTCCAGCCCAGGTTTGATCTTCAGTCTGTCCACCACGACATCTATGGAGTGCTTCTTGGTTTTTTCGAGCTCAGGCGGATAGTCAATCTCGCACACCAGGCCATCAACGCGAGCGCGGATGAATCCGCTGGTGCGGAGTTCTTTGAACACGTGGACATGCTCACCCTTGCGCTCCCGAACGATCGGAGCAAGGACCATAACCCGGGCGCCCTCCGGCAGGGCCATTACCTGATCAACCATCTGACTGACCGTTTGTGCCTCGAGCTTGGTGCCGTGTTCTGGGCAGTGCGGCTCGCCTACGCGCGCAAACAGCAGGCGAAGGTAATCGTAGATTTCAGTGATGGTGCCGACAGTGGACCTCGGGTTGTGAGAGGTGGATTTTTGCTCAATGGAAATCGCAGGAGAGAGCCCTTCGATATGATCGATATCGGGCTTCTCCATAATAGACAGGAACTGCCTGGCGTAGGTCGAAAGAGATTCGACGTAGCGGCGCTGACCCTCGGCGTACAAGGTGTCAAAAGCCAGCGAAGATTTTCCAGAGCCGGATAGGCCAGTAATTACGACGAGTTTGTCGCGCGGTATGGTGAGATCAATGTTTTTAAGGTTGTGGGTGCGAGCCCCCTTGACGACGATCTTGTCCATTGGTTTACCGCGAGCAGAGTTAAACCAGTTATTATCAGAACCTTCTCTTACGAGTGTAAAGTGGAGATGGATTCCAATCTTTTAGATTGAACCCCGCACGCCCCCGAGATCCGCCATTGGAATGAAAAGCCGTATAAATTTCCCCTTAATCAGATCGATGGTATAGACTTGGATAGTCAACAGCACAAAGCTCAGCAAGGGAGAACAGAGTGGCAAGTCGCGGTATAAATAAAGTGATTTTGGTGGGAAATCTAGGTAACGACCCCGAGGTCCGGTATATGCCCAACGGCAATGCGGTGGCCAATGTCTCACTGGCAACCAGTGAGACATGGAAGGACAAGAGTACCGGTGAACAACAGGAGAAGACTGAGTGGCACCGTGTGGTCTTTTTCAATCGTCTTGCGGAAATTGTCGAGCAATACGTCAAGAAAGGCACCAAGCTTTACGTCGAAGGACGTCTCCAAACCCGATCCTGGGAGCAGGATGGGGTGAAACGATACAGCACAGAAGTTGTGGCTAACGAGATGCAAATGCTCGATTCCCGAGGCGGCGCATCGCAGGATTTCGGCGGTTCCCAGATAGCCGCGGCTTCAGCAGCCCAGTCCAGTCAGCCGCAGGCTGCAGCGCCGACTCAGAATTTCGACAATTTTGACGACGATATTCCCTTCTAGTCCCCATCAACCGATTGTCGCTGTGTTGTAAGCCGTTTCACGGTCGGGGTTTACGCTGTCTGAATCGTCCAGCTAAACGCGATACGGACGGATTCCGCAGTGATTAGCTTCAGGTATCAACTTCTCGATAATTCGATGGTCCGGCGACTTGACTTGAACGCTGTCTTGCCCGAAGTTAGGCCGTGTTAGCGATCGACTAAAGTGGAACCTTGATCTAATGATGCGCCTGTTTCTGGCCGGAACCAACAGTCCAACCGGTAAGGATCTCATCGAAATTTTGCGAAAACGCAAGATCCGCTTCCTGGCGCCTCCTGATAAGTTTTTTGATCCGAGCAATCGAACCGCTATCGCTAAGATGGTCACCGATTATGGCCCGACGCAGCTGATCAACCTTACTGATTTTATTTCGGGGAATCACAGCGCCCTGAATAGGGCTGAAACCGCCAGTGAGCGCTGTTTAGAAGTTAACGCAGATCTTCCCGCCTCGCTGGCAGAGGTCTGTGCTAGTCTGAAGGTCCCTATGATGCATTTGTCGACAGCTTACGTGTTTGAGGGCGACAAACGCTTGGCCTATAACGAAAGCGATGAAACCAACCCACGCGGGATTTACGGGGCGTCAGCGCTGAAAGGAGAACAGGCTGTTCGCCAGCATACTGAACACCTCATTATCCGGCCGGGCTGGCTGTTCGGGAAATGGAAGCGCGGACTCATTAAGTCCTGGATTCGCGCAGCGATCAAGAATCAAGGGATTGTTCAAGTGACCAAGCGTCGCTTTAGTCCAACTTATACGGGCGATCTTGCCTCCGCAATTCTAGCCATTGCCCAGCAGGTTGATTGCCGTGCCAGTGTGTGGGGTACTTACCACTACAGCGGGCTCGAGAATAAAGAAGAAGTTGAATTTGCGGAGTTGGCGTTGAAATATGCAGCCAACTACAACGAATCGATCTATCAGTTACTAGACACGTTACAGTTCATTGAGCGAGAGTCGCGAGCACCTGAAATCCGCAATTCGACTCTTTCCAGCAAGAAAATTTTTGACACCTTTGGCATCAAGCAGAAATCCTGGCGGGGGAATTTGCAGGAGGTTGTGAAGAGGCTGCGTGGGCTGAATGTGGGCTATGCCAAGAATACCGGCAGTAGCGGCAGCACCGACGACAGCAGAGTAGGAAATCACGCTGCCTGAATCCGACATACTAACTTCGATGCTAGCAGGAATACCCAAAATTCGTTGCAAGGCTTACCGATGAATTTCCAATCAGCAGATCGCAAGCTGACACCTATCGCTGAAGCGCTTCCCGAACTACTGGCTTCGCTTCCACGCACAGTGGAGACAGAGGAGGTGCCGCTGCGTGTGGCTGTTGGCAGAATTCTGGGAACAGACGTGCTGGCCGGAATTGATGTTCCGCCTTATGCCAACAGCGCGATGGATGGTTATGCGGTTCGCGCCGCCGAGTTCAGCAAAGAGCGTGTTTTTCCTGTCAGTCAGCGAATCGCAGCAGGTGAACTTGGCGATGCGCTGAACTCAGGCTCTGTTGCGAGAATTTTTACAGGCGCTCCCTTGCCGCTCGGTGCTGATGCGGTGGTCATGCAAGAGAATGTCGAGCCATCGAGCGAAGGGGTCAGAATTTTGCAGTCTGTTCAGCCGAGCGAAAATGTTCGTGCTGCCGGCGAAGATATCAAAACGGGGCAGCTGTTATTCAAGCAGGGCCGGAGGTTGTACCCGCAAGATATTGGCGTGTTAGCTTCTGTTGGTCTGTCTCAAATTGCTGTGCGAAGGCGACTCCGGGTTGCGCTTCTCGTTACGGGAAATGAATTGACCCTGCCCGGCACACCGCTGGGGCCCGGTAAAATCTATAATTCAAATAACTTTACACTCCACGCCCTGTTGAGCAATCTCTGTGCGGAGGTCATTGAGACGGAAGTAGTAGAGGACGATTATGAGGCCACCAGATCGGTGCTGATGCGGGCGGCAGAGGAGGCGGATGCCATAGTCAGTACCGGGGGTGTTTCCGTAGGAGAAGAAGATCATGTTAAAGCTGCTGTCGATTCTCTGGGTGGACTGGATCTGTGGAAACTGGCGATTAAGCCCGGTAAGCCTTTCGCCAGCGGTAAGGTTTGCGGTAAGCAGTTTTTTGGTTTGCCGGGCAATCCTGTTTCAGCCTTTGTGACATTCGTCCTTTTGGTGCGGCCAGCGCTGCTTTCCATGCAGGGAACCTCGCGTGTGTTCCCGGGCTGGCTTGACGTGCCGGTTGGTTTCGCAATTGATCGATCAGGGGAGCGGCAGGAATATCTCCGAGTCTGTTTGCAGGAAGACGGCGACGGCAACGCCTTCCTCGAGAGGTTTGACAATCAGAGTTCCGGTGTCGGTGTTTCCCTGAGTTTCGCCGATGGTCTGGCAGTCGTGCCGCCGCATACCGCTGTCTCGGTGGGCGATAAGCTAAAGTTTTTGCCGTTCTCGGAACTTGTCTGAGGTCTATAAGCTTTCCGTGAACTGCAGACTTCTTCATAACTCCCTGATCCCAACGATCCTCATGGCCTGTGCTGTAAGTCTCTTGTCTTGCATTACGGAGCCTGCTACCGAATCTGACTCGAAGGCTGATAATCAGATTCTGCAGATTCGGGCGTTGCCCGCTGCGCAAGACCCCTCGGCTCTGCTGGACGAAGAGTCGCGTCTTATTGCCGACTTGCTGTTTGCCGGTTTGCAGGCGCTTGACGCTGATCGGCTGCTGACACCTGTCGACGACAGTGCCCACGGGCGATTCCAGCGAGTTCTCGCTTATGATCCCGATAACGAAATTGCCTTGCAGGGCTTGCAGAACATCGTGCTCCGATATGTTGAACTGTCGGAAGATGCCTCGAGGCAGGGGCAATTCGATGAAGCTGCTGGCTTCCTAGATCGCGCGAGGTTCGTTGACGAAAATCACCCGGCGATCGTCGCTGCCGCCGCGGTTCTTGAGAATGAGCGTGCCTCGGGCGATCTCTTCTTTGCGCTAGACGGAAACGAATTGAGAAAGCAGACAGCCGAAATTCAGCAAGAGATCGCCATGATCGCGCGGCAGGCCCGTGACAATGAGGCATTTTTTCTGATAACTGCGCCGAGTGATGAACTTGCCCGCTGGATCTTCAGTGTCATGCGAGCTTCGGTGCCTGGTTACCGGCTGAGAGGGAATATTGAACTGGCCGGCCGCAGCGGAGTGCGTCTCAGACTTCCCCGTACAGAAAAGTGAGTGGTTCCTTCGCGATGGAAAACCAACCCGGGCGCTGAGGCCCACTCGTCGATCTGGCGCCGGAGAACAGTGCGGCTGCCGGCCCCAAGCATCTGAACAGAGAGCGGGCAGAGAGCTTAGGGTCAGCAAGGGAAAGATCTTTTTCCGAACAATCTGAACGGCGAGGGTGTTTGTCCGCCATGGCCTGACCATGGAAGCTCCGTTTTCAATGCCAGCGCGGTCAGTTTCGAATTGCATTGTTTGCGTCGACGAGATAGTGAGGCCTAAACGTGTGCCGTTGCTGCAGGCTGACTGTTGAGGCTCAGAGTTTTACGATCATCTTGCCGAAATTGTCGCCACTGAACAGTGCCAGAAATGCATCCAGAGCTTTGTCAAGGCCTTCGTAAACTGTTTCCTGATACTCAATTTTGCCCGCCTTGATCCATCCAACCATGTCGCTCAAAAATTGTGGTTGCATGTCCGTATGGTCAGAAACAATGAAACCGGTAATGCGAATTTTCTTGCCGACAATGAGCATCAGGTTATTGGGGCCGGGGCTAGGCTGGACATCATTGTAGGCGGAAATCATTCCGCACGCGGCCACGCGCCCGAATGGATTCATCACGTTGAGGGCGGCCTGCAGATGCTCTCCGCCGACGTTCTCAAAGTAGACATCAATCCCCTCCGGAGCTGCGTCGGCCAGTGCCTTGGTGAGCTGCCCGCAAGTCCTGTAGTTAATCGTCGCGTCAACGCCACACTGCGTTTTCAGCCATTTTGCCTTTTTGTCACTTCCCACGCTGCCAACGACGCGGCAGCCTAGCTGCTTGGCGATCTGGCAGACAATTGCACCGACCGCGCCTGAGGCGGCTGAAACGAATACTGTTTCCCCTGCTTTGGGTTCACCAAATTTTTGCAGCCCTACGTAAGCGGTAAGGCCGGGCATGCCTAGGGCGCCGAGATAAAGTGAAAGGCTGTCGATATCAAAGGGCTGTATCACAGTGACCGTGGTGTCATCGGCGACGAGGCCGTCCCGCCAGGCGCCCTGATTTAGCACGATGTCGCCGGCCTTCACCTGGTCAGAATTCGATTCGATCACTTGGCCGATCGCACCGCCATACATCGGTTTGTTGAGCTGATAAGCCTGAGCGTAAACAGCATTTTCACGCATCCGCCCCCGCATATAGGGATCAACCGACATGTACAGATTCTTGATCAGTATCTGGCCTGATGCAGGGGGCTTGAGCTCAACTTGAACCCTATCGACGTCCGAGTGGCTCGGAAGGCCGCTTGGCCTGTTGATCAGGTGAATTTCATTGGCTTTATAAATGCTCATAGGCTTCTCTTATGCTGCTGATAAAGTGTTCGGCGCAGTTACCAGTTCGTTTCCCTTTCGTTGGAGATAAACGATGCCGATGAGCAGAAGTGCACCTGCTGAATGGTAATAAATCGGTAAAGGTGTCCACATCAGCAGAAAAGCACTGAGCAGCAGACTCAGCGCTGCCGCCGGTGTGATGCGGGCTTCCAAATGCCACTGCAGCAGTCCGGCCATTGCGTATAAACCCATAGATGCCCAGAGAAAGACTTCTAGTCGCTCAGGCCAGCTGCCTGAGATCAGTGGTGAATAGGCGAACAGTATAGGTACCAGATAAAGCCCTTTGGCGACCTTCCAGCTGGTGAGTCCGGTCGGAATGGGTCGGGTTCCCGCGATCCCCGCTGCCGCGAAGGAGGCGAGGCAGACTGGCGGCGTGACATTGCTGTCCTGAGACAACCAGAAAATTATCAGATGGGCGCTGAGGAGCATACCAGTAAGCAATTCTGCCGGCAGCATTTCCTGACGGACAAGCTGTTTCATCTCCATCGGCATTTCCTGCAGCGCAACTACAGGATCTCCACCGAACAGCCCAATGGTTGCCGCAACGTTGCTTGGCAGGTCGCCTGACTGGAGCGCCGACAGCAGCTGGGACTGGCTGATTAAATCAAAAATGAGTGGCGCGGAGAGTGTCGCAAGTACTATGTATGATGCGGTGACTGGCAGGCCCATGCCCAGCACCAGAGACGCAAGAGCGACCAGTATCAGGGTGATCAGCAGTGAGCCCTGTGCCCATTCGACAATCATCAGTGAAAAGGCATTGCCTACACCCGTCGTTGTCACGACGTTGATGACAATACCTACTGCGATCAGCAGTAGGGCCGTTGTTACCATGTTACGGACGCCATCCACTACTGCATCAAAAATGTCAGGCAGTTTCATTGGGCTGGAAGATAACCATGAAGCTGCGATGACGGAGAGGATGGCGAACGCGGCCGATGAGGTCGGGGTTCTGCCGGCGATGAGGAATCCGATCAGTACTCCCAGTGGGATGACGAAATGCCAGCCCTCTTTGAGCACCGTGCGGACTGATTCTCCTTCACTTTCTTCGGCAGCTGTCAGACCTAGTCGTTTGGCCTCGATGCGGACAAAATAAGACACGGTCAAGAAGTAAAGCAGGGCTGGAAGCGCAGAAGCGGCAATAACTGTGAGATAGGGGATTTGCGTATAACTGGCGAGTACGAAGGCACCTGCTCCCATTACGGGCGGCATAAGCGCGCCGCCGGTGGATGCTGCGGATTCGACTCCAGCAGCAAACCGCGGAGTGAATCCTGATTTTTTCATCATCGGAATAGTGATCACACCGATCGAGACGGTATTGGCAACAGCAGAACCGGTCACGGAACCCATCAGCCCGGAACCTACTACAGAGACCAGGCCGGCACCGCCGATGAATCGGCGGGTCAGGCAGTTAGCAAGGCGGACTATGAAATCCCCGGCGCCTGACTTTAACAGAAAGGCTCCAAAAATGATGAACATGAAGACGAAGGTGGAGGAAATATTGGCGGTAAGGCCAAACATGCCTTCACTGGTAAAGTAACTCCGGTACATGACCGTTTCGAGGCTCAGTCCCGGGAACGCAAACACCCCACTAATGTACCGCCCCAGAAAAAGGATATAGGATAAGCTCAGCGTGATGAGGATCGGCATGAACCAGCCGGTTGTTCGCCGGGTGAATTCAATCGCGAGCGCGATCGAAATGATTGAGAAAACGTAGTCACTCAGGACGTATTCGGTCTCTCTGGCATACAGTGCATTCTCGAAAAGCACGAGATATCCGGCAGAGGCAATGGCCAGTAAGGCAAGGCCTGCGTTGATCCAGTACTGCGGCGATTGCTTGCCATCGCTCAGCGCCTCATTGGTCATTAACATGCAAATTGCGCCGAACCCGCCGAAATGGATCGCCGACAGCCAGAGTTCAGAGATGCTCGCAAACACGTTGCAGTAGATGTGGAAAAGCGCGAACAGAAAAGCTGTCCAGCGCAGCCAGCGAGAATTCATAGGGCCTCACTTCCTTGACTGCCGGCGCGATCCTCTGCTTCTACTAGCAGCAGCCGAGGAGGGATATCCAGTCCGATCTCCCGGTAATATTGAATAGCGCCCTGATGAAGTGGTGCGCCGAGTCCTTCAACAGCAATTTCCATACGCATGTCTCTGGTCGCTCGATGGATTTCATGCAGAGTGCCCAGATTTCCCCAGATCACCTTAGTAATGTTGTAAACGACTTCATTGGGAACATCTGCGCGGGTTACCAGGACATTGGGAGAAGCCACAGTCCGAATCAATTCGGTTTGATTGGGATAGGTGCCCGGCGGGAATTCATACCAGTCCCAGAGCGGGTAGCGCGCGTTGATTGCATCAAGAGACTCTTGGTTCCAGCTCAGGATGGTCATGCGTTCTCCCATTAGAGCATAAGCCTGGGTGATGGAGCTCACCGGCGCGCCTGCCGGGATATTCATACCAACAATATTGCCGTCCTGGATGGCGCTGGTGGTTGGACCATATCCCATATAGGCCAGCGTAAACTTCTCCTTATAATCTATGCCCAGTGAATCCAGAATAAACCGGCCGGTCTGCTCGGCGCCCGAGTTGCGGGCACCCAGCACATAACGTTCTCCGCTCAGCAGATTCAGGTCATGCATCGTGCCTGTCGCACTCAACTCCGACAGCAGGACGAAGTGCTCAACGTTTTTCCATAGTGCACTGATGCTTCGCAGATACGACTGCGGTGAACTAACCGGACCCTCGCCATCCCAGGACCACGCCCCGAACGGGCCCTGCAGGATTGCGAACTGAGCCTGGTTGTCCCGAAGCAGCTTGATGTTTTCCAGGGACCCGGCTGAGCTGATGGCGGTCATAGAAATGCCATCGCTCTCGGCCAGCTGCGCGTGCGCAATAGTCGCAATAGCGACTCCGACGGGATAGAAAGTGCCCCCGGTCGTTGCGGTCGTGAGTACGTAGGGTCTGGCCCTACTCAGCTCATCGCTGCAGGCGCTAAACAGCAGCGATGTCAGAATGACGACACAGTTAAGCCGTGAGTTTTTGCCGTATTTCAAGGTTTGAGACACGAGCATGTAAGTTCAATTCTTCTTGCGGTCGGCGCCGAGCGTATCCCGGACCGTGCCGGAAAGAGGTTTTTCAGTTTCAAGCGCGTCGATCAGCTTAAAGGTGCCGCCGAGGACGGCCACACCAACCGTCACACCGACGATCAGGGCGATGCGGAAGAACATGTGGATGTAGACGCCGGAGTAGTAAAAGCCGATTTCGGCGATTACGTTGATAAGTACCAAAGAGACGCCAAACGCTGTCCAGACGATTTTCTTCATGAGGTGCTCAATGGGATCCAGCTTCTACTGGTTTGTTCGCTGTGAGAGTAACAATAAACCCTGAATCTGACTAGCATCGAAATGTGTGAATACGATGATGTCATCCCACTCGTCATCATTGAGCGGTGCCGCGATCAGGTCGCCGCCGACGGCCTCCTGTGACAGCGCGATCTCATCAGTCGCCTCGCGACTCTCAATTAGGTCCTGGTAGGGATTTCCACTTCTGGAAGCGTTGTTGATAATTTCTCTGATGTCTATTTCATAGTTGTCGCGGTTTCGAGAGTAATTCAGCGCTCCAAGGAAACTGTCTTCTCGAGCTGGCTCAATACCGTTCAGCAGGATTTTGATCTGATTGTTCATCAGTACTAATAGGTCGTTGTCTTCGTGCGGACTGTCGAGGCGAGCTGTGGCGGTGCGTGTTACGCCATCGACCTGAAGTGTTTCTGCCTCGTTATTCAGAGTCTGATAGGCATTCGCCAGACGCAGCACGGAGGGAAATTTAAGGTCAACTGTCACCTTTCTGGCTGGGCGCCTCTCAAACCGTTCACCATTGTTAGCATAGATAAACGCTTCAACGGTAATGGATCCAGATAAAGCAAGCCAGACAAAGATGTCGCCCACTGAAATTGATTCGACTCGCCAAAGCCAAAGATCTTTCAGTCCATCGCCGTTCTCGTCATACAGAAATGTGCTAAGTACATTGCCCCCGGAACGGAGAACCTGGCGGGCTTGATCGGTATTCACGCCGTCTGCTTGACCGGTAAATATCGACACTTTACCCCCTTCTCTGAGGAGAAGGTCGTCGATGCCGTCCCCGTCGATATCTTCCAGAATTTCTTCGTGGGTGAGGGCGAGAACACCGGTCAGGTTAGAGAAATCAAGATTGTCGATATCAAACTGTCCAATGTTTTCTTCTATCGCTGCGATGTCAAGGGAAAAGTCAGGAGTCAAGGGGAAATGACGGCCCGGAGTGCGACCGGCGAGAAACACTTCCAGCTTTTCTTCTGTCCGGACAATTAAATCCTCTTGGCTGTCGGCATTCACGTCCCTGAGAGTTAAGTTGGGTATACGAACCGCCTGTCCTGCGGAGCGATTAAGCCGATTGATATTGAGCTGAGTGCGCAGACGGGTTTCGGAGAGAATGCTGAGAGGGGCCTCGAAATTTCCACCGCCTTCATTCATGAGTAGGTGAATTTCGCCGGCACCCGGAATCACCAGATCAGTTAATCCGTCGACGTTTATGTCTCTTGCGAAATGCAGACGATTGATCCCTCGGCTGATGAAGCCTGGGAGCTCGGAAGCAATTGTTTGGGGTGGCAGGATGCTTTCACCACTGATGGGAAAGCGCACTGCCCGCTTGCCGTCCAGCAAGGCGATCACACTAACCTGGCCTTCAGTGCCGAAACCTCTGCTCAGGTCCCAGCCGACGGCCCGTGATTCAAAGCTGATCTCTCTGAAACCCGACTCAAAATCAAACCCGCTTTCATGCTGGAAATACACCCTGAGGTGGCTGTCGATCAGGGTCACCAGATCGTTAAGGTTGTCACCATTTAGGTCGGCAATCACGAGCGATTCGGCGCTTGCCGGCAGGGCAAATGCCTGCTGAGTGAAACTGGGCACTTCGGCGATAGGGATTTCACTATTGCTGAATATCAGACAGCAGACGACGACAAGGCCTCTGACCGCAGAGATGCTAGCTCCATGGATTTCAGAACAGTTGTTCTTCTGTATAGTCATCTAGGGGCGGGCCACCAGAAGCGTGGTTGTTCGTCCATGTCGCAATATTAGATCCGGTCGTTCATCTGCGTTGAGCGACAATACTTCGAATTCGAATACGGTTCGCGGAGCGACGTACTCCCAGAAAGCGTCATTCGAAATGGTCAGTTCCGTGTCGATTTTCTTGGCTGCAAGGGTGCCATTTTCCGTTATGTAAAGCGCATCGTTGTGGCCGTCTCCGTCAACGTCATATTTCAACGACATCTGCTCTGACAGTCCTCGAACATTATCAGCGGCAAAAACTTCAACCAGACTGGAGCTGGGCCGTCGATTGAAAACCTGGCCGGGTTCGCTCGCCTGTGAGCCAAACAGCAGTTGGGTTCGGTTGATACTCGCGCTGCGAATCGCATCGACGACCGGGATTGTGTAGAAGCTGGCGCTCAGAAAGGTTTCTCCCTGTGCTTGGGTGATGACATCAAGATTCAAGTCGTACCCAGAGAAGCGCATGACCTGATTGGCCTGAGTAAAATCAAAACTGCCTGACTGATTGAGGTGCAGGCTTGCGGTCCATTCATTGCCGTCGCCTGACAGACGCAGGATGTCTGACAGACCATCGCTGTTCATATCAATCAACCGCAACTGGCCGCTTGAATCCAGATCGCTCTGCCAGTCAGCTCGCTCTCTGAACCCGATAGTCTGTTGGAAATGGATATTCATTTGCCCCAGTCCGTTTGAGCCGGCATTGATGTAGGCAATGTCCAGCAGTTGATCGTTGTTTAAATGAGCCAGGCTAGGCGTCGGCATCCACTGCTCGCTTCTAAGCAGAGGTTTGTCATAAGGCTGCTGGTCAGCCCACTGTTCGACAAAGCCTTCGAAAGGAGAGGGCAGATCAACGGTCACTTCGACCACCACCCCTTGTTCAGGGTTAATTTCCAGTCTGCCACCTACGTCAGTTTCATTTCCGACCCGCTGTATTGGCGTAATGTCGCGATTGAGGGTTGAAAAGCGGGCATTCAGCGAAAAGCTCTCATCCTCAGTGCCCAGAAAGAGACCGTACTGGTCATTTCCGGCCATCAGAAGGTCCATGAGTCCGTCTCCGTTGATGTCAGTAGGGATGTTGCTGAAATAGACTCTCTGCCTATCTGGAATGGTTGCGATAAGATCCCATGCGGTAAGCAGTTTTAGGTTTCTGGCATAACCCTCGACGGCGGTAGACAGACTGAAAACACCGCTGTCTGCGAACAGCACCAGTTCTTTGCCGGGTTCTTCCCGCAAGTCTGCAAAGCCAACGGCGATAATTTCGGTCTTTATTTCGATACGGCTGGGACTGGCATTAAACCCGCCATCATCCTCTTGATAGTGGATGTGCAGTTCGCGTCCGAATGCTGGATCAAACGCTGAGTAAACGATGTCTTTGGCACCGTCCCCATTCAAATCCTCAAGTATCAAAGGGTCCCAGTTGTTTTCACGGATCAGCTCGAAAGCGGTGTAGTTGGTTTGCGCATTCACAGCGGTGCTCCCCCAGAGCCACAGAATTATGGTGAGGGACGGAAAGTCTCGTCGTAAAGATGCTGATCCGTTTTGCTTGACTTGGTTATGATTCATCGAGTGCCTAATTTTTCTCTTCGGTGAGTTCCCCGTCATCGGTACTCACATTAATTAGACCCAAAATAGTGTGTGACTTTTCACCCTCGCTACGCTGGTATCGATACAGTGAGAACAGCCACAGGTCAACCAGTGTAAAACTGTAAGCATTCGGACTTATCGAAGATTCGAAACGAACCAGCGGGCCCAGCGACACTTTGCTGATACGCCTTCCCGGATCCCACAGATTAACGGATTCATTTCTCACTTCTCCGTTCTGCAGCAGTGTAAAGTTCACGCTCTCGCCGTATTCGAATTCCTGATTCAGTCGGTTGACAAGGTCTTGCGCTGACTGCAGATACCGGCCGTTGACCGCCAGTATCAGGCTATCTTTTTGAATATTTGAGGTGGTCAGTGGGCTGCCGGCGAATAATTCGATGACGCGCGCGGCGGGAAGAACGCCCTGATCGGCAACCCTGACAAGCTCAGTTCGATAGCCTGCCCGGGTGGCGAGCGGGTCGGATCGGTACAGTTCGCGTGGTTCGGGAATTTCTGCAGCGGGAAAAGCTTCAACGGTGGTTTCGTAGACAACAGTGTCCCGGCGAATCTGGAAGAGGTATCGATTGCTTGCCGACGGCAGGCTCCGGAGCGCCTGAAGGCTGTCCGGATGATTGAGGTGTGTCTCATCGATTTGAAGAATGACATCTCCAACCTCGATTCCGGCTTCGGCAGAAGGTGAATTGGCTGCAACTTCCCGCACCCGAACTCCTGGCAGGGACTGAATGTTGAAAAGAGAATCGCTCTCATTCGGGATCACATTAAGCCCAAAGTCAACTGTCCCGGTGCTCGTTGAGCGCTTGAGCTCGATCTCTTCTGGTGAGAGTGTGATAGACGGCACTAAAATTTTTGGTTCAAAGCTGACGCAGGCGGTCAGAGGTAGCGTTAGCCAGAAAAAGCAGAACCGGAAGCAATTTTTCATAGTTCAAAGTTTACGTGTTTGCACCACAATCAGGGATGCAGTGACCAGAACGAGTAAGGTGGGGATGGGTACCCAGTAATTGAACTGTATGACCCTGTCATCAACAAGTACATCAGAATAACCGCGTACCAGTCGGCCCACATCCTGCAGATAGGACTGATCGATCAGCGCAGGTTGAAAGCTCGCATAAAGATAGTAAGCATAATCACCCAGCATACCTTTGAAAATATCCATGGCGAGCGTGATACCGAGCGCCGAAACTACTGCCTGAGTTGCCGTATTGGCGAGGATAGAAAGCAGCAACCCGAGGGCAATCGCAGCCGGCAATGGAGTCAGTGCCAGTCGGAGACCCAAGGCAATTTCGCTGCGAATTTCGGCCTCGCTGATCAGCTCAAAACCGTCTTCTACAACAGGGCCGAACTCCCACAGCAGCCCGCTCAGTAAATAGCTTGAGACGATCAGAACCCCCACTCCCATGAGTGCCAGAGCATGGAGCTGTAACAATTTTGATATCACAATCAAGCGGCGGCTGCTGCGGCGGATTAGCTGATGCCGCAGTGTGCCGCTTTCCACTTCGGCGCTGAAGCTGTAAGCCGCTTGCGCAACCAGCAGCAGAAAAAGTAGTGTGATACCGGTATCAAGACCATCAACAAAATGTCCCCAGGCGTTGCTGGCGGTGACATCGTCAAAACTGACCGAATTCATCAGACTGTCCCTGGCGGCGGTTCCTGTATCTGCGATTTTTGACGCCGTAGACTGAACAGCAGCTGCCGCTGAAGGTATGAATATCAGCAGTCGGGCGCCAAGTGCATAGCGTGCCACAAAAAACTCACTGCGCAAGGCCTGCATCAGGCTGGACAAGCTCATGAGTCTGATCCTTGTGTCAGCCGTCTGAACAGAGAGCCGAGCGATGCGCGCTCGGTGGCCAGTTCATAGACGGGGATCCGGTGCTCAGCCAGGTGACTATTTATTTCTGCGGCATTCATGCCGTCTGAAGACACCCAGATTTCTTCATCCATTGTCCCCGGTTGACAGCTGATGCCTGAAATTGTCTGCAGCGCTGAGGCGGCGCCAACAGGATCATTAGTGCGAAGCCTGACCTTGTTGGTTTCTGAGCGCAGCAGTGCAGATTTCTCTCCGCTTCGAATGATCTTCCCCTCGTGAAGAATTGCCAGGTGACTGCAAATATCTTCCAGATAGGGAAGCTGATGGCTGGACAGCAGGAAGCTAGTGCCGCGTTCTTGATTGAGCGTCTTGATCAGCAGCAGGACTTCGTCGACACCACCGGCATCAAGTCCGTTGAACGGCTCGTCCATAATCACCAGATCCGGCTCGGAAATCAGCGCATGCGCGATCGAAGCCCGGCGCTTGTTGCCCAGCGACAAGGTTTTTATCGGGAAATTGCTGAACTGGCACAGCCTGAGCAGCTTCTCGAGCTCTTTTGGATGCCGCCGTGATTGTTTGCTGAGTAAGCTGGCATGCTGGAGACATTGTCTGACGGTTAAGTTACGGTTAAGACTCGGTGAATCGAATACCGCCGTCACTTTGCCTTGGGCCATATAGAGATCAGTCGGCACCAGTCCCAGCACCGAGACCTCGCCTTGGTCAAACCGCTGCAGACCGAGAATGCATTCCAGCGTGGTTGTTTTGCCGGAACCATTCAGGCCCACCAAGCCCTGAATGCCCCCCGAGGTAAGCGTCAGATCTACGCCTTTAAGCACATTCAGATTACCATATGTTTTCTGGAGTCCAGAAATGAGAAGCGCAGGGGTCTGAGTGCTCATACTGTTTCTCGCAAAAATCTGGGCAAACGTAATGTTTCTGCTACGACCCCTGACCTGTTTTCCGTTACGGGCTAGTTGACAAATAAATCCTCGACCTGAAGCTGCTGCACTGAGCCAAACCGTTCAAGCTCGTCGACGTCGATAATCGATAAATCGCCAACGATTGAAATGAGTTTAGCTCGGTCTTTGACATGCTCTGCCTGAAATTCCAGAAGATCATCCAGTTCGGTTCGCTGCAGTTTTCGGTAGTTATCCCGTCGGGGGTCGCCTTCCAGTCCCTGGCGTTCCCAGGTACGAACGGCTCCAATTACTTCGCGGAAATTGAGCTTCGAAGTGCGGTACCGGTTCAGCATTGAATTGACAGACTCCTCAAATCGTTCTGAAGAACTGGGCATGTTGTCTATCAGGTCGATAAAGGCGGCGAGTGCATCGACCGTCTTGTCGGTTTGTGTGCCGATTGAGCCCATCATCAGATTTTCGGCATTGACTCGGCTGCCAGCCGAGTAGCGTGCCGAAGCCGAGTAGGCGAGGGCCCGGGCTTCGCGCAATTCTTGAAACACCACGCTGGACATGCCACTGCCGAAATAGCTGGTATAAAGGTTGGCCAGCAGACCGTCTTCCGAATCGTAGACGCCATCGGCGAATTCTATTCTGACCTGAGCTTGAGCGGTTTGCTGGTCGACAACCAGAACTTCTGAGGTGTCGATTTCACGCGCGTTTCGAAAACGGTACTCAGGTGTGTCCCGAAGATCATTATTGACCTCATAGCTTCGACGCAGCGTTTCAACCAATTCTTCAAGCGGCATTGATCCGGTATAGGCCAGCGTGTGCTTGTAGTTGAGCAACTCGCCGGGCGCGTTCAACAGGTCATCGAGTTCGGTGCCGAGGATTTCCTCGCTGCTCATGGCCTCCAGCATGGGCGAATCCTCACCGAAGCGGTTATACATAAAAAGCGCCTGTGCGATTGCAGGGGGCGAGCTCTTTTGATCATGCCGAGACTTGAGCAGGATGCTTTTCAACTGCTGGAGGGTCTGCACGTCCGCACTGGGGTTCCTGATCAGCTGCATCATCAGATCGACTGAATTTTCAAACTGGGCATCCAGTCCCGAAACGGCGAAAGCGGAGCTGTTTTCTCCGGCGCCAAAGCGGAATTCCGTGCCCATGCGGTACCATTCTTTCTGCAATTCCTCGTTGCTGAGTGAGTCAGTGCCGGCAACATCCATCAATGCGGCCGCCAGTCCGAGTTGCTTGTCTGCTTCCGTTCCAACATCTACAGAAACGGAGAATGAGAACAGGTCATTGAGCGGATTTGGCGCGTAATACAGATCCACCCCGGGCGCAAACTCAATGATGCGGTATTCAATGTCCATCTCAACGAAAGTTGGCTCAATTTCTTCGACCTGCATGGCCAAAATTTGAGAGGCGAATTCCGATTGTCTCGTCGGATCGATAGTCACCGGATCGATCTGGGGCTTTTCGACTTCCGGAACAACATGCTGGGCATCGACGCGGTAGACCGCGACGTATTCATCGCCGAAGTATTTGTTGGCGACATCAACGACATCCTGCTTAGTAAGCTGTTCCATGCGGTCAATTTCAGCGATGTGATAATCCCACTGTGCCCCCTCGATGAATGCCTGTCGCATCATGGAGACCCTTGCGGTATTGAATTCTAGGCTGGCTTTCTCGCTCTTAAGAAAGTCGTTAATGATTGCGGGGATGATCCACTCATCAAATTCGCTTGACTTGATGATCTCGAGCTGCCCCAGTAACAGGCGTTCAACTTCCTCAAGAGTCTGATCTTGTTTAGGTACTCCGTACAGCGACTGTGAGCCAAAGTCATTGAGAAACAGAGGCGAAGAGCCTGCCTGTGAAACAAGCTGTTGTTGGTTTAGATTCAGATTTATCAAGCCTGCAGTCCTATTGTCCAGAATCATGTCAATCAGAATCAGCGCCTCTTTGTCCGCACTGCCGTTAGGGGCCGTACGAAACGCCAGCTGGACCTGTTCTTCACCCGGATATTGAACCGTGCGTCGCTCGGCGCCCTGCAGAGGCGGCTCTTGCCAGGGGCCGACTTCGGGGACCGGCTTGCGTTCCCAGTGGCCGAATTTTTCGGCGATCAGATTGATGGTTGCCTCGATATCAATGTCACCACTTATGAATATGCCCATGTTGTTCGGCACGTAGTAGGTGTCAAAGTAGTTCTGGATATATACCAGAGAGGGATTTTTCAGGTGCTCAATGGTCCCGATTGTCGGCTGTTGTCCATAGGGGTGCACTTTGTAGAGCAGTTCGTCCACTGCAGTCCCTATAATCCGGCCGCCATTGTCGAGAGTCCTGTTTTTCTCCTCGTAAACAGTTTCCAGTTCTGTGTGGAACAATCGGAAGACTGGATCTACAAATCTGTCTGCTTCAATTTCGGCCCACTGTGCTAGCCGGTTGGCAGGTAGCCCTACCTTGTATACTGTTTCCTCATACCAGGTGTGGGCATTCAGCCCACTGCCCCCCATGCTGTTATAAAGCTTGTCGATTTCATTGGGTACCGCATATTCAGCAGCTTGCTGCGCCTCACTATTGATTTCGCCATAAATCTCTGCGCGCCTGGCTGGGTCGACTTCCTGAAAGTGTTCTTCATACAGCTCGACTATTCGGTCGAGGTGGGGCTTTTCAGCTTCATAGTCGAGCGTTCCCAGGTTCTGATTACCCTTGAATAGAAGATGCTCTAAGTAGTGCGCGAGACCCGTGGCGTCGGCAGGATCATGCTTGCTGCCAGCGCGCACGGCGATTTCAGCGTAAAATCGCGGCTCTTCGTGGTTTTCGGTTAGGAAAACTTGCAGCCCGTTGTCGAGCTCGAAAATATGGGCGTCGAGGGGATCTTCCGGATTGGGTTCGTTAATCCGCCGGTATCCTGCCGCAGTGTTCTCTGTCGATGGGTCGGTAACGCCAGAGGAGCCGGTTGGAGTTTCTCTGCATCCTGCTAATGCGAGCAGAAGGACGGCGGTCAGCCAACAGGTGAATTTGGCTCTGGGCTCGGATTTTTGGGCAGTCGGCATGGGTACTCCTGATAAGTTCAAAGGGTCAGTCAGTGGCTCTACAGCTCTG
>PBTW01000082.1 GCA_002729315.1 Gammaproteobacteria bacterium | reverse complement strand
TAGTCAACGCAGCAGTAAGCGTCGTCTTACCATGGTCAACGTGACCAATCGTTCCTACGTTTACGTGTACCTTATTTCTCTCGAATTTTTCCTTTGCCATGCCAGACAGCCTCTATCTTCAAACGTTTGATCAATGTGAATTAAATCGGTTAATTTTTGCCAAGATCATTTCCTGACTAAGTTTCGCTAGTCATTCCCTATCTGTTTTACCTCTCCCGGATCGGGCCGAAGTTAATGCAAGCTGTCGCAAAGCATCTCTCGACTCAATATCCGCCTTGTCTGGCATCGCCCCGTCGGGGCCTCCGGTTCGCACCCGTCGCGATCAGAACTCTCAATCGGGCCCTCGCCCAGCCGGACGGGGCCTCAGGTCAAGCGATCCATTCTGGTGCTCACTCCCGGAGTTGAACCGGGGACCTCTTCATTACCAATGAAGTGCTCTACCGCCTGAGCTAAGCGAGCCAACACGTTATCTTCGAGCCCAGAAGTACGATGAACTTTCTTTTTTTATTGTCTCTTTTCCTTTCTCAACCCGTGTAAGGTATCGAAAATGGAGCGGGTAGCGGGAATCGAACCCGCGCAACCAGCTTGGAAGGCTGGGGTTCTACCTCTGAACTATACCCGCTAAACTTTTGCTCACCGTTTACGAACGTGCCCGGTCCGACACTCCCGCCCCATGGGAGCCTGCCACGTGTTCTTTTCTCTGACAGTTACCCACATAAATTCCCGATTAACCAGGTGGTGGAGGGGGGTGGATTCGAACCACCGAAGCTTGCGCGTCAGATTTACAGTCTGATCCCTTTGGCCACTCGGGAACCCCTCCTGAAATATCCCAAGGGTCAAAATCCCTGGCTCTACAACTCAGGGCCGGCATTCTATTGGAATTGGGAGGGTTGTGCAATCGTTTGACATAGATTTTCCACTCGGCTCAAATTCGGCCTTTCTCTTGTTAAATCAAGCCATTCGGGCGTCTCAATACGCCCGGATTGGGGTGGTCTGAGCCAGATCTTCAGCCTTTCTGGCTCCGGTAGAATTCGCTCTATTTGAGGGCTGTAACCAAGCACCAAGATTTGATCTCGCAGCGAAACCGCAGCGGTAGCTGAATCAAACCTGCCAAGTGCGATAGTATTTTGACCATTACCGCTACTCACAAGCCCAATATTAGCTGTGACATCGGCAGCTTCCAGACGAGCCGCTAGATCTTCCAGGGTAAGTTGGGCAATTTCAACGGAGGGAGTTGGCGGCAGAAAGACCTGATATTGGCGATCACGGCTAGGCTGACCCGCCGCGTATGCAACGTCAAGACCGCGGCGGATAGCGTCAGCCATGAAATCCGCCGACTCGGCCTCATTCTCAAAACCCGACACCAAGGAGCAAAGACGGCTCGCCTCCGACTCAATTTGAAGGCTACGCGCGTCAAATTCAGAAACCAGCGTTAGACCTGAATTCAGCAAAGAGCCAGGCTCCCGCGCATCAGGCTCGGACAAAGGCCAGCCCAAATTCCAGCCAAGGTGGACCAGATTGAAAAGCACTAGGGTGATCACTACGTAACGCATAGACGCAATTTCATCTGCTATCGCAGGCATATGTAAGGCCGTCGAGCACCAGATCCGGCTCAACGGTGAACCCGGGCTCACCCCGCGAACGCAGCGCTTGAGCGAGGATTTCGGCATCACCACCGCACAGATATGCGATCGCTTCAGAATCCGCACACCGCAGCAACCCTAACGCTTCGAGAATCAAAGACACCGCGCTATTTAGGGCGCCGCTCAGTACGGCTTGCTCAGTCGAAGTGCCGGGACCTGCGAGCGGACTGAAGTTGCGGTTGCGGAGAGCAATGCCTGTACTACTCTCCAAAGCCTTCACCGCCAGACTCAGCCCTGCCAGGATGTACCCTCCCTGGTGTCGACCGTCATCTGCAACGAGATCAATTGTCAGTGCTGTACCTGCATCGACTACAATGCAGGCTCTTTTCTGCCGGTTGAAAGCCGCTATCATCGCAAGCCAACGATCGGCCCCCATCCGTTGGACCTCATGATAGCTGTTCGTGATGCCACCACATTGCGCTGAAACTTTTGCCACATCCAGCTCGAGACCCCAACGCTCCTTCACACCTTCAGCGACTTCAGCGAGCAACGATACGCTGCCCACGCAGCACCCGCGAGCCGCTGACAGCCGAGTATCTCGCGGAATACTCTCGAACAGGTTGACAACAGAGTCCTCAGCGCCGCCCATGAGGATGCCGGGGTGCAGATCACCTGCGTGAGAAGTGCGATTTAGCACCCTCCATTTAATGCGGCTATTGCCGACATCTAATTCCAGAATCATTTCATCGCCTCGTCTGAAGCAATTAAACGAACCGAGGGCATAATTTCGCCAGTACTGATTACTTGTTCTCCCGACTCAGTTCGCAGCCTGAGTTCTCCGAGTGCAGTAACCCCCTGTATCTCTCCCTGACTGACTGACTCGTTCACCTGAACCCGGACCTGCTTGCCCAAATAGGCATCCCGGCTGTTCCAATCCGCCACAAAATCGCTAAAGCCGTTTTCACCAAAGCGTTTGATATTCGCCAACAGCTTTATAGTTATGGCCGCGGCCACACGATCAACTTCCAAATCAATCCCGAGCAGCGCTTTAACATCCGTCACTGGCTGGCCAAGGTCGCATTTAATCGATTCAGGGAGATTCAGATTCACACCAACCCCAATAAGAACAAAAAGGCGGCTTCCAACACTAAGACGTTCCAGCAAAATCCCAGAGAGCTTTCGAGCGTCGCCAAGCAAATCGTTTGGCCATTTCAGCTCTAGCTTCTTCACTCCCAGCTTCTCTAAAGCCGAACAAACACTCAAAGCAGTGACCAGACTCAAGGCAGCGATGTTTTGCATGTTCCGATCAACCTCAAGAGCCAGCGTGTAGTACAGGCCTGCTCCGGGCGGACTTTCCCACCGTCGGCCGCGCCTGCCCCGGCCGTCGGTCTGTTGACTCGCAAGAACTAAAAAAGGGCAAGCCTGACCTTGACGCAACAGACGCAGCGCCTCCGAGTTGGTTGAATCGACGCGCTCATAAGCAACCAGTCGCTCAAGCGGCAACTGGTGCAGCATTTCGCCCTCAACTGAAAAATCCACTGTCAATTTTAACACTTATCAAAACTGCAAAGGAGCAAATCCATGTGTCATACACACCGATCTGCTCCCTTATGGCACTGTTTACTCGGCCCCGCCAAAGCTGCTGACGATCAGGGGACATAACCCCTTGTTAGTCCCCGGACGACGCTGGGACAGCTTCTTCCTTATCCATAAAACTGTCACCATTTCACAATCCTGAAAAATCGTATTCACTACGGTCACGCCAAATCGTGATAACGTCCTATTCTGACATGAGGTTTTTTTCATTTTCTGGCGGAATCTCCGTGTTCACGCCATCCTCACTAGACCGAGAAACCATTCCAACAGTCAACCCCGAAGGCAAACTCGCAAGCAAGATTTATCCTGCTATACCCTTACGTGATACATCGGGGGCGGTAAAACTGCGAACAGAAAGATACGACGCCCGTACTAAAGACCAGAGCCGAAGACTATTCTTGGGAGCCAAGTTACTATCCCTTCGAAATTATACAAAATGACAAGAGCTATCAGTTGAATCGCTATGAATGGCATGACCCCTTTGTATATGTCTGTTGTTTTAACCTGTTGCTCAGGTGCCACACCCCTCAGATAAAACAAAGCGTAACCGAACGGCGGAGTTAAAAAAGAAGTTTGAAGATTCATAGCCATCATCACGCCAAGCCAGATTGGATTTATATCCATTAAAAATAGGACCGGAGCTACTATCGGAACCACAACAAACACTATTTGGATAAAATCTAAAAAAAATCCCAGGATGAACATTACCAACATCACAAGAATGAAGGCTCCAAGGCGTCCACCTGGTAAGTTAGTTAGAAATTGAGTGATATAGTAATCGCCGCTGAAACCAAGAAATATCAAGGTGAACAACGCTGCTCCGACCATTATAATAAAAATCATAGAACTCGTTCGGGCGGTCATTTGAACGACCTCTTGAAGCACTCCCTCTCTATAGATCCTCAACAAGCTAATACCAATACCCCAAATCATCGCCGCAACCACTGGTAGCGATATCGCGAAGGCCAAGTAATCAAGTGCCGGTATCTCTTGTCTGCCCATGCGCAGATCGAAGAGTCCTCCGAGAAGAAGCAACACTAGAATAGAGCTGCCAGCGACTATAACCGGCTTCGGATTGGTTTTATCGAGCTTATATCCTGCCATTAACATTGCTCCTACCGCTCCTATTGCAGCAGCTTCAGTCGGAGTAGCAATGCCACCAAGAATTGAACCAAGAACAGCAATAACCAAGACAATCGGGGGCAGAAAGGCCGCCAATACCGGTTTTAAGTCTAAAGCCTCTTCTGAATCAGTAGTCGGGGGGCAGGACGAAGGAAATAAAATAGCTATTGTGACTTGGTACAGCACATACAAAAGCACGAGCCCCAAACCTGGTAGCAGTGCGCCCGCGAACAAGTCACCAACAGAGAGCGGCGAAGGTGAAAAGTTGCCCTGTGCAAGCTGGGAGGCCTGCCATGCTGAAGAAAGCTGATCTCCTAGCAGAACCAGTACAATCGAAGGTGGGATTATCTGACCAAGTGTACCTGCAGCTGCAATTCCTCCAGTGGCAATTGCAGGGCTGTAGCCTTTATTTAGCATCGTGGGGAGAGCCATCAGACCCATGATCACGACCGTCGCGCCGACGATGCCAGTGGAGGCTGCGAGGAGCGCACCAACTATCGTCACAGAAATACCCAGACCGCCTTTGACTCGACCCATTAGCTGCCCCATGCTCTCCAGAAGCTCCTCAGCTATTCGAGATCGCTCTAACATGACTCCCATAAAAACAAATAGGGGAACAGCCATCATTACCACGTTTGTCATCGTCCCATAGATGCGTTGGGGTACACCCCCAACTATAGAAAAATCAAAGATACCCATTGCATAGCCAAGACCCGCAAATATCACAGAGACTCCTGGCAAGGTAAATGCGACTGGATAGCCTAATAGCAATGAACCGCATGCTAAGATAAACATCGCTGAGCATAAAAGGAGGTCTAATGGCATTCTGAACATCTCGCTCAGCCAAATTCCTAGAACGACAAGATCAAATTGGAGTCCGATGAAAGATAAGTCTAAGATCATTGCGATTTTTCTCCTAGGCTTCCCTCCACTAAGTCCCCTGATCCAGCAATCACGATAATCGAATGAACAGAGACTGAAATTCCTTGCAAGAAAGTGCTAACCACAAACAGTAGGATCAGCGACTTCAGAAGAAAAACAAGGTGAAGACCACTCGATTCGGTAGAGCCTTCTAGAATTTGCCAAGAAGCGTTGATGTACGGGAGCGCATAGAAACCGATCATTAAAAGGACGGGGAAAAGAATAATCAATGAACCCGCAAGATTGATGTAAGCCTTACGCTTTTTGCTCAGGGAGCTGTACAAGATATCCACCCTAACGTGGCCATTGTGGAGGAGTGTGTATCCGGCTGCCCCAAGAAATAGTAAGGAGTGCATGTACGTCAAACTTTCTTGAATTGCGATACTGCCTTCACTATAGAGGTGATTCACCAACACAATACTGAATTGTGTAATTACGAGCGCAAATGCCGACCAAGCAGCGAACTTGCCCAGGAATTCATTTGTTTTGTCTATCATGGCGCACAATCTGGCCAACTTGTCCATCGTAGCTTCCTATAAAAACAAGGCTGTGTAGAGCCCGCTCCTTACTCGATTAACTCCGGAAATCAAATTGCACCCCCAAATCTTTCGGACAGACGGCGAGCCAAGTAATAGGGTTCATCTGCGACCCCTTTCCATTCTTTCACTTCGGCAAGTGTTGACATATAGCTGTTGTAAATCCTGCCAGAAATCTCATCGGTTCGGCCGAATTCCGCAGCGATGTCTGCGGCAACGTCTGCGAGGGCCTCCATAACCGAAGATGGAAACTGCCTAAGTTGTACTCCGTGCTCGGCTACAAGTTGACGCAGGGCGTTGGCGTTTCTGGCGTTAAATTCTGCGAGCGACCTGGAGTAATGCATCTCTGCGAGTGCTTCAACGATTTTTTGCTCAGATTCATCGAGTGAATTCCATACATCGAGGTTCCACCCAGCACAAATAGATGCGCTCGGCTCATGATAAGCCGATGTGTAGTAATAATCAGCGACCTGATGAAACCCAAGAGCAAGGTCATTCCAAGGACCGATCCACTCAGTCGCATCTATGTTGCCTTGGGACAGAGCCAGGAAAATTTCTCCCCCCGGGAGGGTAATCGGCGTACCGCCCATCCTAGTGATTATCTCCCCACCGAAACCAGGAATTCGCATTTTTAAACCCTGCAAGTCTTCCACAGAATTAATTTCTTTATTGAACCATCCGCCCATTTGCATGCCTGTGGCATTGCAGAGCATTGGCCTGACATTGAAAGGTGATGCGAGCTCTTCCCAGAGCTGTTGTCCTCCGCCATACCTCAACCACTGGACCATTTCCGTGGCGTCAAGCCCAAACGGCACCGCCCCAAAAAAATTAAACATAATATGCTTGCCCTGCCAGTAGTAGTCAGGCCCGTGATAGATATCCGCATTACCTTGCGAGACCGCATCAAATGCCTGTAGCGCTGGAACCAACTCATCTGCAGCATAAACTCGAATACGTATGCGACCATTCGTAGCAACACCAATATCCCGTGCAAATTCTTCGGCTCGCGTCCCTAGACCCGGGAAATTCTTCGGCCACACAGTTACCATACTGAGCTCAAGCGTTGGGCGGCTATTAACTGACAGAGCTGGGTTTTGAGAAGCTCCTGCATTGCGGTATGTTCCGGAATTCGGGTCAACAGAGCTTGGCGTACAAGCTTTTGTAGCTGCTCCAGCAACTACCGTTGCGCCGAGTGCCGCAGAGTTTTTCAAAAAGATACGTCGTTTCATAGGTGGGCCTATAATGAATTGTTGAGTGTTTTGTGGCGAGCTTCCGGTCTCATAATGTTCACTGAATCCTCCTCCAGAACGTTTTGAAGCGCAAAATATAGCTGGGTGAGCTTGTCTTTCGCAATGTTGAACAAACACGTCGGCAGAGCGATGCGCCAGGAACAGCTTCGGCAAACCGATTTACAAACTCGGTAACACCTAGTCATAGCGTAACATTTCAGCCGCAGAAACAAACATCATAATGACGTGAAGTTGCAAACTCTAGACCCCTCTATTGCTTTTTCCTGAACACCGTTAATGATGGCTAGATAATATTCCGGAACTCAAGTCACTCGAGAGAAATACAGCTTTATGCAGGGTATTTACCCTTCTGATTTGGGCGCTGAGGCGCCGATAAGCGCAAGCCG
>PBTW01000081.1 GCA_002729315.1 Gammaproteobacteria bacterium | reverse complement strand
TATTCTTCATTGTTTTCTTCGGCGACAGTCATGCTGAACACCCGCCTGAGAAAGAAGTAGGGGGCTGGCATATGAATAGCCCTCTGCTACTCCTGATGATTCTGGCGCTTGTCGGAGGTTTTATTCATGTTCCCTTAGATGCCGTATTCAATCATGGAGAAGTACATGGGGAGCACCACGTCAGCGGCTTGATTCATGGCATCATGATTGCGGTTCCTTTGTTCGGGGTCGTCGTCAGCTATCTGTTCTTTATGTCGAAAACATTCTCTGTTGATAACCTGATGGCGAGCGGGTTTGCTAAGAAGCTGCACTCTTTCTGGTTTGGCGGTTGTGGCTTCGATACGCTGTATAATGCAATGATTGTTAGTCCTTTTCTCTTTCTCGCTCGGGTTAATCGCAAAGATATTGTTGACGGTTTCTACGCATTGATTGTGGTAGTTTCACAAGCGGCCAGCGGGCTCATCGTGAGGTCGCAAACCGGTTCCTTACGCTGGTATGCCCTGACTGTCGCAGGCGGTCTGGTTGTGATGGTGTCGTTGGGAGCCACCCTATGATTCTGGTCACACTTATTTCAGTTCTGTTTGTCGGTGGTTTGGCATGTTGGTTGTCTGAACGAGTCAATCCAAATATGCCCAGGACTATTGCACTAATAACAGTCCTGCTGGATTTTGGACTGATGTTTTCTCTTCTGGGCGCTGGAGGCACGTCAACGTGGTTGGCCGTTTTCGAAGCGCCATGGATTTCCCGGTTTGGTATCTCGTTTTACCTTGCTGCTGATGGCTTGAGTGCCCTGCTACTCATGCTCACCGCGTTTTTGGGGGTAGTCGCCATTGGAGCGGCCTGGGACGAGGTGCGAGAGCGGGCGGGTTTTTTCTACTTCAACCTGCTTTGGACGCTGGCAGGTGTGGTAGGAGTCTTTACTGCGCTGGATTTATTTCTGTTCTTCTTTTTCTGGGAAGTCATGCTAATACCTATGTATTTGATTATCGCCATATGGGGGCATGAAAATAAGAATTACGCGGCGATGAAGTTCTTTATCTTCACTCAGGTGACAGGAATGTTGATGCTGGTGTCGATTCTGGTTATGGCTTATTTTCATTACCTGCAGCTTGGCGCTCTAAGCTTCAACTACCACGACTTGCTAGCTGTCAGCCTTCCCGGTGATATGGGTTTATGGGTGATGTTGGGCTTCTTCATATCTTTTTCTACCAAGTTGCCGAGCATGCCGTTCCACTCCTGGTTGCCGGACGCGCACAGCCAGGCGCCTACAGCCGGCAGCGTAATATTGGCTGGTGTGCTGCTGAAGACTGGAGCATACGGGCTGATCCGGTTTGCAGTGCCGCTGTTTCCCGAGGCCTCGATGGCCTTTGCTCCCATTGCGATGACATTGGCGGCGGTGAGTATACTGTATTGCGCTAAAGTCGCGCTTGCGCAGGATGACATCAAACGGCTGATAGCCTACACCAGTGTGAGTCATATGGGCTTCGTGACGCTCGGTGTCTATGCCTGGAATGAGCAGGCACTCCAGGGTGCCGTGATGACGATGTTGGCGCACGGTCTCAGCGCGGCAGCATTGTTCATGCTTGCCGGAGGGCTGCAGCACAGAATTCATACGCGAAACATGCCTGACATGGGCGGGTTCTGGCCGAAGGTGCCGAAGATGACCGCAGTCGCTATATTTTTCTCGGTTGCCGCACTCGGCATGCCTGGGCTTGGCAATTTCATCGGGGAATTTCTGGCACTTATCGGGGCTTTCCAGGCCAATGTCACACTGACCGTCGTCGCAGCATTTGGTCTTATCCTGGCGTCTGTTTATTCGCTGTGGGTGCTGCAAAAAGTGTTTCAGGGTGCCTATAACAACAAGAGCTTTGATGATTCGCATCTCATCGATCTGAGCCGTCGTGAGATGCTTTACTTCGCCGCGATGATGTTTGGTCTGGTTTGGATGGGCTTATACCCTCAGACTTTCTTGGGTATGTCTGAGCCCGTGCTGGCGCAGCTGTTGTCAGATTCCGCTCAGCCGCTAGTGACATCTCTCGAGGATGGATAATGACAATTACAACAGCCGATTTACTTCTGCTATCGCCTGTGTTGGCGCTGACCGGCACGGTGGTGCTTGCGATGTCTGCGATCGCCGTTGGTCGTAACTATCCGAGGACAGTGCTCATAACTGTTACGGGTTTGTTTCTTGCTGCAGTGAGCGCTATGACCCTGATGCCGGATGCAAATCAACAAGTCACTCCGCTCTTAATTATTGACCCCTACTCTTTATTTTTCACAGCGTTAATCTGTTTGAGTGCCATGTTCATCGCGGTTCTGAGCTACCCCTTTCTTGAAAGCTTGGATGATGAACGTGAGGAATATTTCCTTCTATTAGGTGTCGCGACTGTCGGAGCGGTTGTGCTGGCTAGCAGTAATCATTTCGTCAGTGCCTTGCTGGGACTGGAGACTTTAAGTATGTCGCTTTACGGCATGGTGGCCTACACGGTACATTCAAGCAAAGCCGATAAATATCCATTGGAAGCGTCGGTGAAGTACTTGGTTCTCTCAGCTGCCGCATCAGGATTCTTGCTGTTTGGGATGGCGCTGGTTTACGGGCAAACTGGCACTCTGGCCTTTTCCAGCTTAGCGCATTTGTCGGGGACCAGTCTCGGGAATGGATTTAGTTCTATCGGACTGCTGCTGATTATCGCCGGGCTCGCGTTCAAGCTGTCACTGTCGCCTTTTCACATGTGGACCCCAGACGTGTATGAGGGTGCTCCGCTGCCTGCCACAACATATTTGGCAACAATCGGTAAGGCGGCGGTTTTTGTGGTGCTGTTACGCTTCATGGAAGTTTCTGAAGCGATGACTTTGGCAGGCACGCTGGCTGTTCTTTCCCTGTTGGCGATACTTTCGATCCTAGCGGGTAATCTGCTGGCACTGCTGCAACAGAACGTGAAGCGACTACTGGCTTACTCTTCTATCGCACATATGGGCTATCTGCTGATTGCGATGGTCGCAAGCTACCACGTCGAGGGTCAAGTGGGGGTAGAAGCGATCAGCTTTTATCTCGTCGCCTATGTCATTATGTCTCTGGGTGCTTTCGGTGTAACATCCATGGTCTCTAGCAGCGACAGCGAACTCGACACCATTGACGACTATCGGGGCCTTTTCTGGAGACAGCCTCTACTGGCGGCGGTGTTCACCGCAATGATGCTTTCGCTTGCCGGTATTCCGCTTACTGTGGGTTTCATTGGCAAGTTTTACTTGTTCTTCGCCGGCGTTGAAGCGGCGCTGTGGCCGCTACTGGCTGCATTGATCATAGGAAGTGGCATCGGTCTCTACTACTATCTACGGATTATTTATCGGATGCTTGAGTCTGCTTCCGACTCAGACCATTCCGCAATGGCTTCTCGACTTAGCTCAGGGTCTTACGGGGTCGTTCTTTGTTTATTCCTACTGCTGCTAGCGTTGGGAATCTACCCCGCGCCTGTTATCGATTTAATCGAGGCCATTTCGACATACGTTTGAGTCACCGCTAATTCGGCAGCTCTTACCACCGGGTTCCAGTCGCTCATTCATGAAAAAGCTTCGTCCGGTGCCTTCCCGCTGCTGAGTCTCTATGCTGGTTGCGCGATTCTGCCTCTATGCAGCACTATTCGTTCCGTGCGGCTACTTCGCAAAGCCGCTAGGTTTTCTATCGATCCAGTCCGTAACGCTTGACAAGCGAGATGCTGCCGGTTGATCACATACTGCATCACAGTGCGCTGCTTTGTGCACCTGTTCTAGATTAAGAGTGGGCGACATTCGACCTGCTGGACCTATGGAGTGGCCGTTTTGCTTAACTGACAACCGAAAATGGCAAACTCCAGAGATTGCTGTTATGAACACAATCGATGGAGGTTTTAGCTGCTCATTCGGGCTGCTTCTCGTAACCGATATGTATGGTAGAGTCGAATTCGCCGTGTGCCTTGAACTCAGCTTGGTAGTCATTTTTATGAGCGACTCGAGGTCATCCAGTCCCAGTGGATCACCAATTGCACACGTCACTAGATGCGCGACAATTTGCTATTGAGCTGGTCAAAGATTGATAATTCCAGCGAATATAAGCGAATTATCGGCGCTTCTGTAACCCTGAAGTCTGTCTCAAATAAGATCTATGACTCTCTGGCCTTCATTCAGTTGATTCGCATAGCTTTGATAGTTGGTGTATGAGCAATCACTACTCAATAGCTGAGAGGCGATTTGGCCGGCACGTTTTGATATCGCTTAGGAGTGAATGTGTAACTGCGGGTTTAATTGTTTGTACCTCGAGTCTGATTCTGAGTGGTTGCTTGTCAGGCGAGGCCTAATTCAATGGAGAAAGCGGCAGTTCTGCCGCTAAGAAAACGAACACTTCTATATCTAAAGGAGTACTGCCTTGAGCGAAATAGCAGTGATTGGCGGCGGGAGTTTCGGTACGGCGATTGCCAACATCATCGCGGGAAACGGCCATAGCGTGCGTTTCTGGATGCGCAGCGAAAGTCTTGCCAAACAGGTCAATGCACAACATGAGAATTCTGAATATTTGCCTGGGTATCCCCTCGGCGAGCGTGTTGTTGCTACCCATGACATGGCGCAAGCAGTCAGCGGGAGCAGCGTCATATTCGTTGCCGTTCCGAGTGCTTCGTTTCGATCTGTCGTTCAGCGAATCATGACGCATGCCGTCCCCGGGGTAATTTTAGTCAGCACTACCAAAGGGATAGAGGCAGGTAGCTTTATGCTGATGAGTGAGGTGCTCAAGGCGGAGGCGCCTGAGGCAAAGATCGGCGTACTGAGCGGGCCGAATCTTGCTAAAGAAATCGCTGCGAACCAGCTGACCGGGACAGTCATTGCGAGTAGTCAGGAATCCGTTCGTTCAAGAATTCAAGAGCTGCTCAAGTCAGAAACATTCAGGGTCTACACCAATGACGATGTATTAGGTATTGAGCTTGGCGGCTCGCTAAAGAATATTTACGCCATCATTGCTGGTATCGCCTCTGCCTTAGGTATGGGTTACAACACCAACAGCATGCTGATCACCAGAAGCTTGACTGAGATGGCCCGGTTTGGCCGTGAGATGGGTGCTGATCCGATGACCTTTTTGGGTTTGGCAGGCGTAGGAGACCTCGTGGTAACCTGTTCTACGCCGTTGAGTCGCAACTATCGAATTGGTGAAGCTCTGGGCAATGGTGAATCACTTGAGAAAGCAGTAGAGCAAGTGGGTCAAGTTGCTGAAGGGGTGAATACGGTCAGACTGGTGGCACAAAAAGCCGAGGAAAAAACTGTCTATATGCCGCTGGCCACAGGCTTGTACAAAATACTGTATGAGCAGCAATCCATCGAGAGTATCATTTCATCGTTGATGCTTGGGGATCAGGCTCTTGATGTTGAGTTTGCGGCTCACTCTGAAAAGGTTTTGATAGAGGAATAAATATGCCTGAACAATTAAATGATCTTGTTGAAAATGTTCGCGAACTTTCAGGGTGGGTGCGCGTTTTGTTCGTGATTTTTTTTATTGTGGTGTTACATCTTATTATAGGCCCCTTGATAGTGCTGTTGGCATTAGCGCAGAGTTTGTTCCTAGTCTTCACCGCAAAGGCCAATGAAAACCTTTCCGGGTTCGGGGCCTTGCTGGCGACCTACGCCGCACAAATTCTTAACTTTGTAACCTTTCATTCTGAACGTCGACCTTTTCCTTTTTCTGATTTTCCAGATGGGCGCGTTGATTCCGCAGAAGTCGCGGGCGTTGATGCAGAACCGTCAAAGAGCATGAGCGCGGGATTCTTACAGAAAGAGCTTAAAGCGGAGGCAGAAAAACCCGCTAGAGAAGTCTTGAAAAAAGCTGCGAGCAAAAGAAAAGCGGTTCGCAAGAAAAAAGCCTCGAGCAAAGTGGCTAAAAAAGTACAATAAAGGCTCTTCGTTCAGTGCGTTTAAATTATTTAATGCGCCACGGTCAGATGTTGCAGTCCGTAGCGCAAGAGGCGTAAGCAAACTGCTGCTGTAATAATTGCCTGGCTTCATCGCAAACCTACAATACAGGTGGCCTATCGAAGCCCTTGATGCTAACTTCAGCCATCCGCTGCTTATGAGGACCATTTGGCTCGGTTGTCTTAACGTCTTCACTCTGCCCCATGACGGCGGCGCCTTCGTATATACTGCGTAGTCATGAAACATTACCCAAAACACCTGGTCATTCTAATTATCTGGCTCGGGCAAACAGCCGGGTATGCGCAACCCACCAGCCATGCTCTTGTAGAGGGATTTCCGGATTCGTTGCTCGTAAGCACTGATTTTGAGCAAAACGGCATTTACCGCCTGATACTGGGTCGTCTTCAACGTTCCCGCGGCATTGTGATTGCGGAAAGCGAAGAGCGCATACGCGGTGACATTAGTAAGTTGATCTTCGAGATACCTCCTGAATATTCGGCTCAAGATGTTTATGATTATTTCCGGAACAGCTTTTCCGATAAGGGTTATGATGAGTTGTTCGGATGCATTGGTCGAGAGTGCGGTAGCAGTAATTACTGGGCGAACGACATTTTCCGGAATCGGGTGCTATATGGTCCCGAGCGCAATCAGTACTTCTTGAATGTCCGGGCGCATGACAGGGGTTCTGAGCCATCACACATTTCACTGTACGTCATCACGCGGGGTAACCGTCGTACCTATGCTTATCTCGAGATAGTTGAGCCGCCCGGCACTTCGGGCCCTATTCAGGTTGTTGGGAAGGCGTTTCTGGCTGATATTGAGGAGGACGGCGCGATCAGTCTAAATAGTATAACATTTCGATCCGATGATCAGCTGCATGAGTCGGTTGATTTGTCCGAACTTGCACTGGAGTTACTGCAGAGACCCCAATATAGATTTTACGTGGTCTCGCACTTCACAGCAGAAGGTAATCTGGACCAGCTGCTTGCGCGATCGAATAGGCGTGCTGAAGCGGTCAGGCTGCACCTGATCTCGCTTGGTGTACCTGGGACACAGTTAATTCCGAGAGGCCTTGGGCCACTGGCGCCACTTTGCGCGCAAGAGCAGTGTGCTGAGAGGGTAGAACTGGTGCAGGTGCAGGATGCTAATTGACCAGCGACAGGAATTCGTTTCGGGTTACCGAACTTTCCCTGAAGGCTCCTAACATGCAGGATGTGGTCATAGTCGAATTCTGCTTCTCGACGCCCCTCATCATCATACACATGTGTTTTGCTTCGATGATGACGGCAGCGCCAGCAGCGTTAGTTTTGTCAAGTATGCACTTGGCAATTTGACTGGTCAGGTTCTCCTGAATTTGCAGGCGTCTTGCAAAAACATCGACCAAGCGAGCAATTTTTGATAGGCCAATTACCTTTCCTTGAGGCAAATAGGCTACATGGCATTTCCCGATAAATGGCAGCATATGGTGCTCACACATTGAATAGAGTTCAATATCTTTAACTATAATGATTTCATCAGTTTCTGAGGGAAACATTGCATCGTTGATTACTTCGTCAATGTCCATCTTGTAGCCCTGCGTTAAGAACTCCATTGCTTGGGCCGCTCGCTTTGGCGTGTCAACAAGTCCGGCGCGATCAGGATCCTCGCCAGTGGCCTTTATGATGTCCAGATATGCTTGTTCCATAATATGCCTTTAATCGGGTCTATTTATAATTGCTTTAGCAGCATTTAGTAGATACCGGTAATCCAATAAACCCAAGTTTATTATAATACTTGTGTTTAGAGATTACAGAACTTTAGGAAAGTCGTCATTGCTCCTTAGAGACTATATCCTCAGCACTGCAGCAAAGTTCAATGAAGCCGATTTGTCCTATGGTCACGGAACCAGTTCGCCTCTTGATGAAGCGGTTTACCTTATTTTTAGCACGCTAGGCATTGACTTTGATTTTGACTTTGAGCTGTCCGATCGGGTTCTTCTAATCGGTGAATTGGAAAGGCTGGATGCCAGGATTGAGCAGCGATTGTCCGATCGCAAACCGGTCGCCTATATTGTTGGCGAAGCATGGTTCTGTGGCCATGCGTTTCAAGTCGATGAGCGGGTGCTGATTCCGCGCTCGCCAATTGCTGAGCTGATATCGAACCGCTTTCAGCCGATACTGGAGTTCCCCCCTGAAACTATTCTGGATTTGTGTTGTGGTTCAGGTTGTCTGGGGATTGCCTGTGCCCTTGAGTTTTCTGAAGCGAGGGTCGATCTGTCGGACGTTTCAGCAGATTGCCTTGAGATCGCAGCAGAAAACATCCGCCGGCATGATCTGCTCGGCAGGACTCAGTGTGTGAAGTCTGATCTATTTGCGTCACTGACTGGTACAAAGTATGACCTGATTGTTTCTAATCCTCCTTACGTATCCCTTGCCGAAATCCAGACTTTGCCGGCTGAATACCAGCATGAGCCGAAGTTGGCGCTGTTGAGCGAAGAAGACGGCCTGGGGATACCACTAGAGATTCTGAGTCGGGCAGGATCGTACTTGAATCCGGGCGGATTACTAATTCTGGAGGTGGGTTTAGGAGCGGAAGCGCTCTGCCAAAGAGTTCCTGAGGTTCCTTTCCTGTGGATGGAATTCGCCGGGGGCGGTGATGGAGTTTTGGCTATCCGTGCTGGGGAACTACTTCGTTACAGGGAATACTTCATTTAGTGTACAATTTGGCCGCGGTTTGGAGCTGACAACGCTTAAAGTGACTGAGATCTCCTATGTCAGGCAACAGTTTTGGGAAATTATTCACAATAACAAGCTTCGGTGAAAGCCATGGCCCTGCGCTTGGTTGTGTCGTAGACGGCTGCCCTCCCGGGCTTGAGTTATCGGAAGCAGATATGCAGCGCGATCTTGATCGTCGCAAGCCCGGTCAGTCCCGATTTACCACGCAGCGTCGGGAAGCTGATTCAGTGAAGATTCTGTCCGGCGTGTTTGAAGGTAAGACGACCGGGACTCCAATCGGCCTGCTGATTGAGAATACTGATCAGCGTTCAAAAGACTACAGTAAAATTAAGGATCAATTTCGCCCCGCTCATGCAGACTATACCTACTTTAAGAAATTTGGCATTCGAGACTATCGCGGGGGCGGGCGTTCCTCTGCCAGAGAAACGGCCATGAGGGTTGCTGCAGGGGCGATAGCCAAGAAATTTCTCCATGTGGAATGCGGCATTGGAATTATGGGGTACTTATCCCAGCTGGGGCCGATAGCCATTCAGCAGGTGATTCTGGAAGAGGTCGAGCAGAATCCCTTCTTCTGTCCTGACCCTGATAAAGTGCCGGAGATGGAAGAATACATGGCCAAGCTGAATAAGGAAGGAAACTCCATCGGCGCTCAAATCACGGTGGTCGCCAGCAATGTGCCGGTCGGACTCGGTGAGCCAGTGTTTGACCGCCTTGATGCAGATATTGCTAAAGCGCTGATGAGTATCAATGCGGTCAAAGGCGTTGAGATCGGCGCGGGTTTCAACTCAGTGGTTCAAAAGGGCTCAGAGCACCGGGACGAGATCACCGCTGACGGGTTCCTTAGTAATCATGCCGGCGGGGTGCTCGGTGGCATTTCCTCCGGTCAAGATATTGTCGCGACTCTCGCTCTCAAGCCTACATCTAGCATCCGCTTGCCGGGAAGGTCTTTGACAACTTGCGGCGAGGAGACAGAGGTGATCACCACCGGTCGTCACGACCCCTGCGTTGGTATCAGGGCGACTCCTATCGCTGAGGCGATGCTGGCTTTAACGATAATGGATCACTTTCTGCGTGACCGCGGGCAGACTGGCAGAAGATAGCACCGTCTAATGAGGTAAAGCGCGACAGACGCGTATAGAGCAGGCATACAGTATGAGTGGAAAGACCCTTTACGACAAAATCTGGGACTCGCATTTGGTCAAAGAGCGGGAAGATGGCACAAGTCTGATCTACATCGATCGTCATCTTATACATGAGGTGACTTCTCCTCAGGCGTTTGAAGGTCTGCGAATCGCAGGTAGGCAGCCTTGGCGGGCGTCTGCTAACTTCGCCACTCCTGATCACAACATACCGACCACGAGTGAAGAGAGAAAGCGGGGCCTGCAAGGGATTAAAGATCCGGTTTCCAAAATACAGGTATCAACACTCGATAATAACTGCAGCGAGTTCAATATCTTTGAGCTAAAGATGAATGATTTCCGCCAGGGTATTGTACATGTGGTCGGACCAGAGCAGGGTGCGACTTTACCCGGTATGACAATCGTCTGCGGGGACTCTCATACCTCTACACACGGTGCACTTGGTGCGCTTGCACACGGCATCGGAACATCTGAGGTTGAGCATGTTTTAGCTACCCAGTGTTTGATGCAAAAGAAGATGAAAAACATGTTGATTAGGGTCGACGGTGAGCTGCCTATGGGAGTCACCGCAAAGGATATCGTCTTGGCAATTATTGGTAAAATCGGCACCGCCGGTGGCACAGGCTACACCATCGAATTTGGTGGAGAAGCGATTCGCAGCCTGAGCATCGAAGGACGCATGACGATTTGCAATATGGCGATCGAAGCCGGCGCGAGAGCAGGATTGATTGCTGTGGATGAAGTCACGCTTGAGTATATCAAAGGCAGACCGTTTGCTCCGAAAGGGGCGCTTTGGGACAAGGCAGCGCAAGCTTGGAAAGAGTTGGTCAGTGACGAGGATGCTCACTTTGATTCGGTCTTAGAGCTTCAAGCTGCTGACATTGAGCCTCAGGTAACCTGGGGTACTTCGCCTGAGATGGTTTCGCCGGTGACCGGGGCAATACCGACACTTGAAAATGAAGCAGATGCGACCAAGCGCGGCAATATTGAGCAGGCTCTGCGATATATGGGACTCTCCGGAGGGACGGCCATTGAAGATATTCAGCTGGATTGTGTTTTCATTGGTTCCTGTACGAATTCCAGGATCGAAGACCTGCGGGAAGCAGCTAAGGTCGTTGCCGGTAAGAGGGTGGCTGCAAACATAGAGATGGCGCTTGTTGTCCCAGGGTCTGGATTGGTGAAACAGCAGGCAGAAAACGAAGGCCTCGACAAGATTTTTATTGCAGCCGGACTAGAGTGGCGCGAGCCAGGCTGTTCGATGTGTCTGGCCATGAATGCAGATCAGCTGGGAGCAGGAAAGCATTGTGCATCTACCTCCAACCGAAATTTTGAAGGGCGACAAGGATTTGGTGGCCGCACGCATCTGGTCAGTCCGGCCATGGCGGCCGCGGCGGCAATTCATGGTCACTTTGTTGATGTGAGGAAGCTTGCTTGAGGCGTTTATTATGAAAAAGTTTACAGTTGAATCAGGTCTGGTGATGCCTCTAGACAGAGCGAACGTTGATACGGACTTTATTATTCCGAAACAGTTTCTTAAATCGATCAAACGGTCGGGCTTCGGTGTGAATCTGTTTGACGAGCATCGATATCTGGATAAGGGGGAGCCGGATACGGATAACAGATCGCGTCCGCTGAATCCTGACTTTGTGCTGAATCAAGCCCGCTATCAGGGTGCGTCGATCTTGCTAGCGAGAGATAACTTCGGCTGTGGTTCGTCGAGGGAGCATGCGCCCTGGGCGCTGGACGACTACGGTTTCAGAGTTATTCTGGCGCCGAGTTATGCAGACATCTTTTTTAACAACTGTTTCAAGAACGGCATTTTACCAATCGTTCTGCCTCGTCAGACTATCGACGAGCTTTTCGCGGCGGTGGTTGCAAATGAAGGGTACACCCTGGAAGTAGATTTAGAGCAGCAAACGCTGTGCCGGCCGAATGCATCCGATATTGCGTTTGAAGTCGATTCTTTTCGTAAGCACTGCCTGTTAAACGGGCTGGATGATATCGGTATAACGCTAGAGGATGCTGAGCTGATTACAGCGTTTGAATCACGCTGGCGGGAGAAGGCTCCTTGGTACTTCGCTCAGTCGCGCAATGGGGCGGCTGAAAACACTGATGCCGCCGATGGATAGCAGGCCTGATAATGAGATTTGGACCACATGAAGCAGTTTAATGTTGCTATTGCTGGAGCCACTGGTGCGGTCGGTGAGGCTCTGATCAGCATTCTTGAAGAGCGGGACTTTCCAGTTGCTCAACTATTTCCGCTAGCCAGCGAGCGTTCGGCCGGTTCAACCATCTTGTTTCGGAATAAACCGCTCAAAGTCCAGAACCTAGCTGAATTCGACTTTACTCAGGCTGAGATCGGTTTGTTTTCAGCCGGTGGGAGCGTGTCTGCTGAATTTGCGCCAAAAGCAGGCCAATGCGGTTGTATTGTGATAGACAATACCTCTCATTTTAGATATCAGAGCGATATCCCGCTTGTCGTTCCAGAGGTAAATCCTGAGAGCATCGCGATGTATCAGAATCACAACATCATAGCCAACCCGAATTGCTCCACTATACAGATGCTGGTGGCCCTCAAGCCGATTCACGATGCGGTGCGGATAAAGCGCATCAGTGTGGCAACCTATCAGGCTGTTTCTGGTACCGGTAAAGCTGCCGTTGAAGAGTTGGCAAAGCAAACGGCCGAATTACTCAACGGTCGTGATGCTGATTGTGCTGTCTATCCACGTCAGATTGCTTTTAATGTCCTGCCTCATATCGACCAATTTATGGACAACGGGTATACGAAAGAGGAAATGAAAATGCATTGGGAAACCCGAAAAATCTTTGGGGATGAAGAGATAACGGTCAGTGCGACCTGTGTTCGTGTTCCGGTGTTCTACGGTCACTCTGAAGCAATCCAGATAGAAACTGAAGATAAGCTGAGTGCAGCAGAGGCACGAGCGCTGCTTGAGTCGGCATTGGGTGTGGAGCTTATGGATGGCCTGGTGGATGGTGCCTATCCCACAGCATTTCATGATTCCGCGGGTCAGGATGCGGTGTTTGTCGGCAGAATAAGGGAAGACTTCTCTGTACCTAACGGGCTAAACCTTTGGGTGGTTTCCGATAATGTCCGCAAAGGTGCGGCATTGAACTCAGTCCAGATCGCTGAAGAGTTGATAAAAAGCTACTTATAATGAATACTTGCGCCCACTAGTAGAGGGATTTTCTTGATTCGTGGAACAGTATTTAAAACCTACACTGGTGCGGTCTGGCGGTCTATCTTTTTCCTAGTAGAGAGCAACAGGAC
>PBTW01000080.1 GCA_002729315.1 Gammaproteobacteria bacterium | reverse complement strand
CTGCAAAGGGACATGTGGCGAGGCCCGTCGACCCATGCGCGCTGGACACGAAAATTGGGTGGGTAAAGTCGTGTTTTGCTGAAGGATTTTGATACCGCCCGATTAATGGCATTCGGTCGGAAGTGTTGACTCGCTCTCGCTCGTAATGGCTAAGAACCTTAAGTGGGCTGTTCGAGCTCAACTGCAGCATCTCTGCAATAGCGGCCAAATTATCCTGATTGGCAGCCTTCGAATGACTCGATCCTGCCCGGCACCGCTGGTAGGTGGCTGAGATTAAGTGAGCATTATCTCTAACTGGAAACAGTGATCTTGATCCCGTAAGGATGTGCTCGTGTTTTTCTATGTCATTAGAGCTGTTTACGACAGTGCTGATACCAGTCGTAAATTCGAGCTTCGCAGCATTGAGAATAGGCAGCTCTTCCAGCATTTTAGGGCTGGCAATGATCAGGGCATCTGCCCTTTCTGGCTCGGCATTCTTACTGGCTTTTACCTGCCATCCATGTTGGTCCGCTTCGAAAGTTGGTTCGGCGGTGCTGAATCGGGTAGTGATATTCGGGTCAGTGCACAAGGTCTGACATAGCGCGATCGGATTGACCCAGCCGCCAAGGGGGAAATTTAGAGTGCCATCTTTTGCCGCCTGAAAAAGTGTATGACCGTAAATTTGTTTGAGGCGCTCTTTGTTTAAGGGTTTACGTTTGTTCATCGCCGTAGCGAGTTGACTGATTTGAGTGCCATGCCAATCAATTCTCTTTTCTAACGCCAAGTTGAGGAGCCAGCGATGGGTAAAAAGATAAGCCTGGAGATAGATTTGTGCCGCAGCACTGGCGGTGTTAAAAAGGCGAAGCCTCAGAGCAAGCTGCGGGATACCGCTGGCGCCTGCTCCGAAGCCGGTAGCAGGGTCCATGATTGTCACCTGCCACCCTCTGCCAGCCAGTGAGTGAGCTACAGTGCATCCGGCCAGGCCTGCTCCCATGACGATGGCTTTCCGGCGGCCGCCCGGAACTTCGCAAGAGTGCTGTGGATTGGTGTGGTTGTCCTTTTTCTTCGTCGAGACAAGCATATGACGCTTATGCCCCCACCCCTTGGCTCGAACCACAGGGAGTCCTGCTTCACTGAGATTTCGACGCACGTGACCTGCGCTGGTATAGGTTGAGATGGTTGTTGTTGAAGTTGAATGCTCGACCAGCAGTGAGAACAAGTTCGGCTTCCATAATTCCGGATTGCAATGCGGGCTGAATCCGTCGAGAAACCAGGCATGCATTGGAGGTGAATGTTTCGCTCTCTGTGCTAAAGCTTTATTGGCATCATCGATATGTAAATCGAGGATTACTGATGAGTCGAGAGCGAGCCTGTGCACTCCAATCATCAGGCATTGCCACTGATTGAGCAGTCTTTTGGAGTAGGGGTGAAGGGCCTTATATTTTGGGCCTGCTTGCTGTGACCAGTTCTGATGAATTGTTTGCATGAAGTCGGCGTTGAGGGGAAATTCTTCAAAGCCTGAGTAGTGGAGGCCGCGCCAGCCGGGGTCTTTGTCTTCTGTGTCAACCCAGAGTCTCCAGGTGAGAAGAAAGTTCAGGCCGGTGCCAAAACCCAGTTCTCCAATATGGAAATGGCCAGATTCCTCAGGAGCCTCTCTCCAGCGCGTCTGAAGTTGGTTCCCATTTAGAAAAACGTGCTCGCTCTCGCCTATCGGATCATGGCTGCTTGTGTATATATCACCGAACCTTCTTGACCTGGGGTTCTTGTCTGAATCGCATTCAGCCAAGGGGTCTTCCGGTTTCAAACTCTGTCTCTCAGGGGGGGCAGAAGATGCCATATTGTGAGCAAGCGCCTAGGGTCCAGATTCTGATCAGTTAGAATCGAAATTCGCATGAAACTTGAATGAAAGGCCATGATACCGTTATTTCGGCCTGTTCGCTTGACTCAATGATCGGGGGTCGCTGGTGTCTGGGTTAGTTTCAGGTAAAATGCGCGTGTTTTGACAGCGTCAGGAGTATTAGCGTGGAGATCAGCAGTTATCTCAGCAGTTTGAAGGAAATTGCCGCGCGAACCAGTAGTCTTAGGGGGTATCTTTGACTATGAACTGAAGAAAGACCGTCTTGCAGAAGTCGAACTGGAGTTGGGTGAAGCATCGGTTTGGGAGAGACCGGATTACGCCCAGGCACTAGGTAAGGAGAAGGTAGAGTTAGACCGGATAGTCAGCACAATCGATCAGCTTTACTTGGGGATATCCGATATTGAAGAACTTTTTCTCCTTGCTCAGGAAGAGTCGGATGACGACCTTCTGCAGGAGGCTGAATCTGATTTAGTGAAGCTGCAACAGTCTTTGGCGGAGCTCGAGTTCCGCAGAATGTTCTCGGGTTCGATGGACCGTTCAAATGCGTACCTCGATATCCAGGCGGGCTCTGGGGGGACAGAAGCGCAGGATTGGGCAGAGATGCTCCTTCGCATGTATTTGCGCTGGAGCGAAGCGAAGGGCTTTAAAGCTGAACTCGTCGAGGTTTCCGGGGGGGAGGTTGCTGGAATCAAGAGTGCGACCCTGCACGTCCAGGGCGAGTTTGCTTTCGGATGGTTACGCACCGAAACTGGAGTGCACCGTCTGGTAAGAAAATCCCCTTTTGATTCCGGTAACCGACGCCACACATCTTTCGCATCGGTCTTCCTTTCTCCTGAGATAGCCGGTGACATCGAGGTAGATCTTGATATGGGGGACGTTCGGGTCGATACCTATCGCTCGAGTGGAGCCGGTGGTCAGCATGTCAACAAGACAGACTCAGCGGTGAGGTTAACACATGAGCCAAGCGGGATTGTGGTGCAGTGTCAGAATCAACGCTCACAGCACAAAAACAAAGACATGGCCATTAAGCAGCTGAAAGCCAAGCTGTATGAACTTGAAGATATAAAGCGTAAAGAAGAAATGCAGTCGATAGAAGAATCAAAGGCAGATATCGGTTGGGGGAGTCAGATTCGCTCCTATGTTCTCGACGCCTCTAGAATAAAGGATCTGAGAACGAACATTGAGGTATCCAACACGGGTGCAGTGCTTGACGGTGATTTGGATAAATTTATCGAAGCCAGTCTCAAGATGGGGCTTTGAGCGTAGCGGACAGAATGATGACAGACATAGATCAGACGAATCAGACCCCTGAAGATGAAAACAAGCTGATTTCGCAGCGGCGTGAAAAACTTCATCAGATTCGGCAACTGCGAGAAGCATTCCCCAACGACTTCGATCGAACAGATCAGTCTGAGCAGATACATCGCGCGCATGGGGACAAAGATGCACAGGAATTACAAGAAGAGGTCCGACGGGTCTCTGTAGCGGGGCGGATCATCCGAGCAAGAGGGCCATTCGTTGTAATACAGGATGGGTATGGTCAGTTGCAGTTGTATATGAACAACAAGACGTTCGATAAGGTGCAGGCAGCTGAACTGAAAGCGCTTGATCTCGGTGATATCGTTGGTGCGAAGGGTGAGCTTTTCAAGACGCAGAGGGGGGAGCTGACGGTGCGCGTGTCAGAGTTCCGGTTGCTGACCAAAGCACTGCGGCCGCTACCTGACAAGCACAGGGGGTTAAGTGACACAGAAACGCGATATCGCCAGCGCTACGTTGATCTCATCGCTAATGATGCGTCACGACAAATATTTGCCACCCGCTCAAAGATAATTAAATGTATTCGCGATTACTTTCATGACCAAGGTTTCATGGAGGTCGAAACCCCTATGATGCAGGTGATCCCTGGTGGAGCAACGGCAAGGCCGTTTACCACACACCATAATGCGCTCGATCAAGACATGTATCTGCGTATCGCCCCAGAGCTTTTCTTGAAACGTCTGACCGTTGGCGGATATGAAAAGGTGTTCGAGCTGAATAGGAATTTCCGGAATGAAGGCTTGTCGACGCGCCACAACCCAGAATTTACGATGCTTGAGTTTTATTGGGCTTATGCGCGCTATGACGACCTAATGGACCTTACTGAAAACCTATTCCGTTTCATCGCGAATGAGGTGCTCGGTGTCGCTTCAGTTAAGTACAAGGGCATGGAGTTCGATTTCGCTAAGCCTTTTGCGCGCTTGACGGTAAAGGAGGCCGTTAGTACCTATTGTCAGCTAGATGATTCTGTGGATCTAGACGATGTAAAGTCGCTCACAAGAGAAGCGAGACGGCTCGGAGTTTCATTTGACGAAAACTGGCCGAAGGGGAAGGTCCTGATGGAGATCTTTGAGCAGCTGGTTGAAGAGTCATTAGAGCAGCCAACTTTTGTTACTGAGTATCCAGTCGAGGTGTCTCCGCTGGCCCGCCGGAATGAGAGTAATCCAGAGGTAACCGATCGCTTTGAACTGATCGTCGCTGGTCGCGAGCTGGCGAATGGATTTTCCGAGCTCAATGATCCGGAGGATCAGGCAGCACGATTTCACGCGCAGGTTGCACAAAAAGATGCCGGCGATCAGGAAGCTATGCACTTCGATGAGGACTTTATTACTGCGCTTGAGTATGGTATGCCGCCGACCGCAGGTGAAGGAATAGGTATTGATCGGCTGGTTATGTTGTTCACAAATTCCTCCTCGATAAAGGATGTATTGCTTTTTCCGCATATGCGCCCGCGGCAAGATGAGCACTGAGACGACCGCTCGGAAACGCCCCGTGGAGCTAGAAGAATCCTGGCTGAGGCTGCTACGAGATGAATTTGACAGTAACTATATGCGTCAGCTTCGAGCGTTTCTCGTGGAGGAAAAGCAGAGTGGCTGGCAGGTATTTCCGTCGGGCACTGACATGTTTAATGCCTTGAACAGCACCGCATTTGACGACGTCAAGGTTGTAATCCTCGGTCAGGATCCATATCACGGGGAGGGGCAGGCACACGGATTGTGCTTTTCGGTGAAGCCCGGAGTGGCGGTACCCCCATCGTTGCGTAACATCTATCGCGAACTGCAAACGGATGTGGGCTTCGTCCCGCCGGGACATGGATTTTTGCAGGCCTGGGCGCAGCAGGGTGTTCTTCTGCTTAATTCAGTATTGACTGTGCGGGCCAATCAGGCTGGCTCTCATCAGGGAAAAGGATGGGAGCGCTTCACAGATCGAATCGTTGAATTGCTGAGCCAGAATAAAGAGGCCTTGGTATTCCTGCTCTGGGGAAGTTATGCCCAGAAAAAAGGCGCTATGATTGATCGAAGCCGACATCTGGTGTTGCAGTCCGTTCACCCTTCACCGCTTTCTGCGGGTAGGGGTTTTTTTGGAAACAAGCACTTCTCGCAGGCCAATAGATATCTAACGTCTCATGGGAAACCAAACGTCAACTGGCAATTGCCCCCTAGAATTCACAGTGGAGAACATTATGACTGAACATGCGCAGGTTGTTGTTGGAGCGAGCCACGCAGGGGTCTCACTTGCCCTCCAGTTGAGAAGAGAGGGCTGGCAGGGCCCGATACAGCTAGTTGGTGCTGAAACACAATTGCCGTACCATCGACCACCTTTGTCCAAGGACTTGCTTTCTGGTGCGAAAAATCTCGATGGCATACTTCTGCGGCCTGAGAAGGTGTATTCAGATAATGATATTGAGTTAATTCTCGGTGCCGTCGCGACAAAGATTGATAGGAACGCCCGATCAGTAAGTCTCGACTGTGGGCGCATTTTGTTCTATGACAAGCTTGCGCTGTGTACAGGTGCCCGAGTCAGAGAGTTGCCCGGAGGGCATCAGTCCAATCGAATTCTCTACCTCAGAACCGCAGAAGATGCGCTCCGGCTTCAGCGCTTTGCCACGGCCGGTAATCGGGCCGTCATAATTGGAGGAGGTTATATTGGCCTGGAGGCGGCTGCCGTGTTGCAAAAGCTGGGGCTTGAGGTAACGGTGCTTGAGATGGCTGATCGGGTACTCGAGCGAGTCACAAGCGAAACGCTATCTTCTTACCTCACGACACTGCACGCAATGTATGGGGTCTCCATAAAGACCCAAACTTCTGTAGTCGGCATTACTGGCGGCGAGGATGAGACACAGCCCATCAGCGTTCAGTGTGCGGACGGGCAGAATTACATCGCGGATCTCATTCTGATCGGCATAGGCGTGCTGCCTGAAATGAGCCTGGCAAAGTCGGCAGGTCTAGTAACAGACAACGGGATTGTGGTGACTGAGACGGGAATGACCAGCGATCCCAATATTTTTGCTGCCGGGGACTGCACAAGTCATCCAAATCGTTTTGGTGGTGGATTAACGCGACTTGAATCGGTGCAAAACGCCAATGATCAGGCCAGGGTCGTCGCCGGGAATATTCTGGGCAAACAGGCAGTTTACGATATGGTGCCGTGGTTCTGGTCAGACCAGTACGACACCAAACTCCAAATGGTGGGGATTAGCCGTCACTACGACCGCACCCTCATTCGGGGAAATCCCACAAGTCTGGAAAAAGAGGGGTTTTGTGTCTTTTATCTTCGTGATGGCAAGCTAATTGCGGCAGACTGTGTCGGCAGGCCGAAGGAGTTCATGGCAATCAAACAGCTGATCACGAAAGGCATAACGCCTGAGTTGATCAGTCTGACCGACGAGCAGGTGGAGCCCGGTAGTTGGTTAAAATAGGTCGTGGGTGAAATGGGCTGATGGGGCTTGCTCAGCCGGCACGTGGCGATGTGTTTCTTCGAAAGCGAAATCCTTAAAGGTCTCCATAGCCTGAATCCTACGTGAGGGTTGTAAAAAAGGCCGCAAATGTTACAAGCCCACAGATACTATGTGCGGGGTCGTTGATTAAGATTGATTCAAGAATTTTTGCTGACTGAACTGGCAACGGCATTATGGCAGTACATGTACGTTTCAAACCTTTTACTCAATGGCTGTCGAAGGGCCAGGGCCGCCGACTTGGCCACCAAATAAGACGCGTTCAGTTTTATTGACATAGGGGGTTAAGGCGGTACAATTCGCTGTCTCCTGTAACGGGTGGTTAGCTCAGCTGGGAGAGCATCGCCCTTACAAGGCGAGGGTCGCAGGTTCGATCCCTGCACCACCCACCAATACCACTTGAGATTAGGGTGCGTATTGCGGACCGGTAGTTCAGCTGGTTAGAATGCCGGCCTGTCACGCCGGAGGTCGCGGGTTCGAGTCCCGTCCGGTCCGCCATTT
>PBTW01000079.1 GCA_002729315.1 Gammaproteobacteria bacterium | reverse complement strand
TGATTTGAAATCCTGTCTTTAGCGTCTCCAATCCTTGCCTGACGCGGCTGGGAGCATTGGAGACAAGCTCAAACACAATCTTTTACAAACGCAAGCTGAAATTTACGCGGGACTGCTGACGTTCGGGGGTACATACCCTAGATTATCTGGTGGCTGTCGCGGCTGTAGTTCGCCGCCTTGGTGTTGAGGCTATTGGGGTAGTTCGCGGCGAGTTAGACAAACATTTTTTACACAAGGCTGATCTTTGCGGTAAGTTGTGGCACGCATCTACATGCAACGTCCCGAGGTGACTATCGGCAGAAGGGATCCGAGCAGATCCTATTCAGGCTGCGTGCTACGTTTGATTATTTTAACTGCACCCCGGAAGGGGGAGTGATGCACTCGGCTTGTGGGGCTGTGATGAGATCTCAGATTTTCTAACGAGGGAAAGCTCGGTTGAGGAACGCCCAGTCGCTTTGATCTGTGGGACGCGTTCAACCATGGCCGGCTTGATAAAGGGACTGACTAAGTGTTGCGCTTTGGCTAGAAAAGTAGTCGGAGTTTCGGTTATCAATGCTCCGGGTGTGATAGCGGGGGCGGTATCCCCTTGGCTACACGAAGATGTGGAGTCTTGCCGTATCGTGTTGAGGACGATTGATGACTGCCATTTTGGTGGGTACGCAAGGGCCCGCCCAGAACTCAGCGACTTTTTTGCGCAGTATTCAGGCCTTAATGACATTCCTCTAGAACCGGTATATTCCAGCAGACTTTCCTGGCGGCTGAATCTCGAGCTGCAGTCAGAGCAGATTCAAGAAGGCGCAGGAGTCACCCTGATTCATTCCGGTGGAGTTTTCCTGATAGCGATCCTCAGTAGCTAACTATTACTACCCATATCTTTGTCCGTGTTGAGCTCTGCATATTACAGACTGATCTTAAGGAGGGAGGTCAAGGTCTGATCGACCACTGAACGTGCTATAATAGAGGGGTTTCCGGTAGACGTATTACCAGCTATGAGCGAATTTAATAAGATTGCTATCGTCGGGAGGCCAGATCACAAGGGGGTGGCAGACACCTGCACGCGGCTGCTTAGTTTCCTCTCCAATTGCGGGGTGTCCGTTATTATGGATGCCACTACAGCTGAGTTAGCGGTCGCTCGTGACTGTGAAATTGCTGAAAAGGAGACGTTGTCGATGGATTGTGACCTGCTTATCGTCGTTGGTGGCGATGGCAGTATGCTAAAGATGGCCAAGTTTGTCGTTCCGGATGACGTCCCAGTAATAGGCATTAATCGTGGCAAACTGGGATTTTTAACCGATGTGCTCCCTAACGAACTGGAGGCGCAGTTGTCCGCGGTTCTGGCAGGTGACTATGAGGTTGAGAGGCGCTTTCTGCTTGATGTTGCCTACCTTAGAAACGGCCAGAGGCATGCGCTCGGGTCCGCCTTGAATGATGTGGTACTGCATCCCGGACAGGCCGCTCAGATGATCGAATTTGAACTGTTTGTCGATGACCGTTTTGTGTATTCGCAGGAATCCGATGGCCTGATTGCTGCGACCCCGACCGGCTCGACTGCTTATGCTCTGTCGGCGGGCGGGCCGATCATGCATCCTGACCTAAACGCTATTGTCCTTGTGCCAATGTACCCCCATTCTCTCAGTTCGCGTCCCGTTGTGATCGATGGCGAGAGTGAAATCAGGCTGGTAGTAGCAAAGCGCACCTCACACTGTCCCCTGGTGAGTTGTGACGGCGAGGTGTGTCATACCGCACGAGCTAATGAAGAGATTGTTATCATGAAAAAGCAATCTCCTTTGCGCTTGATTCATCCCCTGAATCATACTTTTTACCAGGCTTGTCGGAGCAAATTGGGTTGGGGCAGCAGACTGGCTAGTTCAGATGATTAGAGCTGTCAATGTAGATCTTTCGCTCAATCTTGCGCAGTTCAGCCAGCGGTTGACCGCAGCTGGAATAGTTCATCGTGTTGTTGAGGAATCTGGACGGCAAACAATTTGGGTCTACTCAGAGCGTGACGAACAAGCGGTCAAGCAACAGCTGGCGTACTGGCTTAAGTCGGCGCTTCGTCAAACTGAGGTGGGCGCGTCCCCTGTAGACGGCTTGGGAGCATCGGTTGCAAGACCGTATCCCTTGCCGCAAATCATTCGCCTGGCCTATTTTGCGTTCCGACGTTGCCCGCTGACCTGGATGCTGATGACCGCCTGTATCGGGGTCGCGTTGCTCAGCAGTATGGGTAGCAATACGGGCAGCGTTCGTTATCTTTTTTATCCACTGCTTCCGAGCGTCAGCCTGTTTGGGCTTCTGGCAGAGATTGATAACCTGAGTCTCGCGTTGAGAACACTGACGCCGATGCTGCTGCATTTTGGCGAGCTTCATCTGGTCTTCAATCTGCTGTGGCTCTGGTATTTTGGCCGGCAGCTGGAAAACATAATCTCTTGGTGGGAGTTTGCCTCACTGGTCACTGTTACTGCATTTGTGGGGAACACTGCTCAATACTGGCAGTTGGGTTACAACAATTTTGGTGGTATGTCGGGAGTGATTTACGGTCTAGTGGGTTTTGTCTGGGTTCTCTCTAAAGGCGTGCCAAACTCTGGGCTCTTGATCTCGACGAAAATGTTTCTTGCTTTTGTCATGGGGCTCGTGCTTATGGAGACTTTTGCGTCTTCTTCAATCGCTACGGCCGCTCACGTAGGCGGCTTGCTTTCGGGATTGATGCTGGGTGTCATTTTTTCGGTCTACTACCGCTTCGTCCGGAGAATAGATCTTCTGGGTAGGCCAATTGCCGACGGGGAGAAAGGTCGTGACGCTTGAACAGGCATTATTCGATTTTTTGGATACTCCGCCAGACACGGTCAATGAGCTCGTTGGCAGAATGTCTCCCGAAATCTATGAAAGACTTAAAGAGGCAGTCGCTCTTGGTCGTTTTAATGAACAGGAGCGAATGAGTGAAGAGCTGCTCGGGCATTGCATGCAACTGCTAATCCTATATGAGGCTCACCATCTGGAGAGACATGAACGCACCGGAACTTCATTGCAGACAGATTGCCAGACTAAAAGTTTAGGTTCGCAAACTACAAGGCTCATACAGGCCTCGCAGGATGATAAACATTGAACGTCATTGCCAGCGGTATTGTTCGAAAAATGCGCAGTCGCTTGCATAATCCGGTGAGCTACAGTGCTAGATTAGGTGACAACGAGATTGCGCTGAATCCGCTTTTGGGGAGGAAAGTCCAGCTAAATTTTAGTGGTAATATCTTCTGTATTGAGTGTGGTCGCAAAACTAAAAAAAGTTTTAACCAAGGGTATTGTTACCCTTGTTTTAAAAGGTTGGAACAGTGGTTCACTTGTTTGATACGCCCTGAGAAATGCAGATGTCAAGACGGAGATTGCATTCAGAGCCACGTTGTCTATTTGGCGAACTCATCAGGTTTAAAGGTTGGGATAACAAGGATGACACAGATCCCCACTCGTTGGATAGATCAAGGGGCTACACAGGCACTGGCAATTATTCGGGTGCGCAGTAGGTTGCAGTCTGGTGAGCTTGAGATGGCGTTCAAGCAACATGTGGCGGATAAGACCAACTGGCGCGACATGCTGAAAGGCAAAGCAGCTAGGCTTGATATGGCCGGCGAGCGAGACAGATTGCTTGCCACCTGTGAGGAAGACATTAAAGAGCTCAAGGCAAGATTCGGTTTTTTTGCCATCAGTATTCTGAAAGGTATTGCCCCGGTGATTATTGACTATCCGGTAGAAGCTTATCCGGAGAAGATTACGCCGCTGAACCTAGACAAGGAGCCGGTGGTGTCCGGAACCCTCAAAGGGATTAAAGGGCAATATCTGATTTTTGATACCGGCGTGATCAACCTGCGTCGATTTTCAGGTTATGAGGTGGAGCTACAAGCCTGAGGCTTGGCTCTTACACCAATTTAACGGGTCCAATCAAGGTAAAACATGAGGCACGCGGACGCTAAAACAATTTATCTGAAAGATTATCAGGCACCGGAATTTGGCATTGGCGCAACCGTGCTGCATTTTGATCTATTTGAAGAGTTCACAGTTGTAGAATCCACCCTTGATATGCGCAGATCGTCTGGCGCGCAAGAGCTGATCCTGCACGGAAGGGATTTGGTTCTGGAAGAGTTGCGACTGAACGACCAGGTTCTGTCCGAAGATCAGTACACCCTGACAGGTGAACATCTGATTATCTCAGGCCTAGACGCGATCCTTGGGGAATCGTCCGAAACCTTCAAGCTTTTCTGCCGCACCCGTATTGAACCTCAGAATAACACTGCGCTTGAAGGATTATACAAATCCGGCCGAATGTTCTGTACCCAATGCGAAGCGGAAGGATTTAGGCGAATCACCTATTACCTTGACCGACCGGATGTTATGAGCCGCTTCACTACAACGGTTGTTGCTGACGCAGGCCGTTATCCCACACTGTTGTCGAATGGAAACTGCGTCGCGCGCGGTGTGTTTGAGGACGATCCTTCCCGTCATTGGGTGAGATGGGAAGACCCGTTTAAAAAACCTAGTTATCTGTTTGCGCTGGTGGCTGGTGCGCTGAAATATAAGAGCGATAAATTTACGACATTAAGTGGCCGTGAAGTTACTCTGCAGATCTATGTTGAGCAGAAAGATCTGGACAAAATCGATTATGCGATGGATTCGCTGAAGCGGGCTATGCGGTGGGATGAGGAGGTTTATGGCCGTGAATATGATTTAGACATCTTTATGATTGTTGCCGTTGACGACTTCAACATGGGCGCCATGGAGAATAAAGGCCTGAATATATTCAATACCTCCTGTGTGCTTGCCAATCCGCTCACTCAATCCGATCAGGCATTCCAGCGTGTGGAAGCTGTGGTCGCTCATGAGTATTTTCACAATTGGTCCGGCAATCGGGTGACCTGCAGGGATTGGTTTCAATTGAGCCTCAAAGAAGGGTTCACCGTTTTCAGAGACGCCGAATTTTCCGCAGATATGGGGTCTCGCACCGTTAAGCGTGTAGAAGATGTTTCGTTTCTGAGAACGGTGCAGTTCGCCGAGGATGCCGGGCCGATGGCCCATTCGGTGAGGCCGGACTCCTATATGGAGATTTCCAATTTCTATACGGTCACCATTTATGAAAAGGGAGCCGAAGTTGTCCGGATGATCAGCCTGCTCATTGGCCCGGAAGCCTTTCGCAGGGGCAGTGATCTGTACTTTGCCCGCCATGACGGTCAGGCTGTTACCACAGAAGATTTTGTTCGGGCGATGGAAGAGGCCTCAGGTGTGGATTTGCAGCAATTCAGACGCTGGTATTCCCAGGCTGGAACGCCGGTGTTAAATGTTATCGGTAGCTACTCTCAGGCGAATAAGACCTTTACTCTGAGAGTGAAGCAATCCTGCCCGTCAACGCCTGGTCAGCTTGAGAAGCAAAATTTTCATATTCCGTTACGAGTAGGTTTGCTTGATCAGCATGGTAAACCTCTCTTGCTGTTAGGCTCAGGCCTTGTCGGTGACAAGACTGACGAAGTACTGCATATAACCAGCTCTGATCAGGAGTTCACTTTTACGGGAATAGAGCAAGAACCGATTCCCTCGCTGTTGAGAGGATTCTCAGCGCCTGTCCGCTTGAATTATGACTATTCGCAGGAGGCCTTGGCACTGCTCATTTCACATGATGAAGATGGCTTTAATCGGTGGAATGCATCTCAGGCGCTCGCCGTGCGGATTCTGGATTCGCTGCAATCGTGTAAGCCAGTCGCCGAGTCCGCTCGTCTGCTGCTTGTCGCCTACCGGGCAATTCTGTCTTCGGCATTGGCTGATGAGAGCCTTGACCGAGCCATGCTGGCGCATTTACTCAGCGTACCCCAGCTCGGTGCATTAATAGAGCAGGCTGAAGTGGCGGACGTTGAGTCGATATACAAGGCTCGCGAATCGCTCCTGACATACCTCGCTACTGAGCTCGCCGTCCAATTTGCCGAGCTATTTCAGGCAGTGCCGGCAACGACAATATACCGCGCTGACTCCGGCTCTATCGCAAATCGAGCTCTGCGAAATCTTTGTCTGAGCTATCTGCTACGGGGGAATGAGGCGGCTTGGGCCGGAGTGGCTTTCGAGCAATTCCAGACTGCAAACAATATGACTGATCAGCTTGCCGCTTTACGTATATTGGTTGCCGGCAAGAAAACAGAATCCGAAAAATTGGCGAATCAGGCTCTGGACGAGTTTTATCAACGTTGGCGTGATGAACCGCTGGTTGTTGATCAGTGGCTCAGCGTGCAAGCAGTGGCACAGAAACCAGGGGCCCTTTCTGTAGTGGAGGGGCTTATTGATCATCCTGCCTTTGAACTCAAAAACCCAAATAAAGTGCGCGCTCTAATTGGGGCTTTTTGCAGTCAGAACCACCTCGGTTTTCATGATATTTCCGGAACGGGCTATGAATTTTTGGCTGCGCAGGTAATTGCGCTGGATAATATCAACCCGCAAATTGCCGCACGCCTGCTCACCCCGCTCACGCGTTGGCAAAAATTTGACGCGAACCGTCAGAAATTGATGCAGGCGGAGTTGCTCAAGATTAAATCGATCTCGAGCCTCTCGAAAGATGTTTATGAGGTGGTCGAGAAGAGCACCATTAACCTAGCCAGATAGTCGCTGCAAGATGCGGGGTTTTTCAGTCTTGGAAAATGTGCTGGATATACCCCTATCTCTTAGCACATTGATCTGACAGAAGTCCATCGCCGGTCTAACAACAGGTAGCCTGCTGTCTAAAGGCTCAGATTGCCTGCCCGGCTTGCACCCTAAGCGCTTTCCGTGATGTTGGAAGTCGGGATAAGCTTCGCCCTCTCGGCTGCCTGTTGAAAGCTTTCGATTTCATCAAAATTGAGGTATCGGTATATTTCCGTCTTCATGGTGTCAATCGCAGACATATATCCCATATATTCGGTCATAGTCGGAATTTTACCCATGGCCGAGCTGACCGCTGCAAGTTCGGCAGATGCCAGATAAACATTTGCTCCCTGACCAAGTCGGTTTGGGAAATTGCGTGTTGAAGTCGAGACTACGGTGGAATTGGGCGCGACTCTGGCCTGATTGCCCATGCACAATGAGCAACCTGGCATCTCGGTTCTGGCGCCTGAGGTTCCGAAAATGTTGTAGATGCCTTCCTCGGTGAGTTGATGCTCATCCATTTTCGTCGGTGGAGCCACCCAGAGTCTGGTTGGCAGATTGCCATCGACTTGTTTAAGCACTTCCGCTGCTGCGCGGAAATTTCCAATGTTCGTCATGCATGATCCAATAAACACTTCATCAATTGCTGTGCCTTGCACCTCCGACAGGGGTCTGACGTCATCAGGGTCATTAGGGCAGGCCAGCAGCGGTTCCGTGATTTCGTTTAGATCAATTTCGATAATCTTGTAATATTCCGCGTCTGGATCGGGCTCCATAAGTTGGGGGTTGGCCAGCCAGGCCTCCATCGCCTGCGCACGTCTTTCTAAAGTTCTCGCATCCTGATAGCCATTGTCGATCATCCAGCGTAGCAGAGTCACATTACTCTCGAAGTACTCGATGATTGGCTTTTTGTTCAGGCGGATAGTGCATCCACCGGCGGAGCGCTCGGCTGAGGCATCGGATAGTTCGAATGCCTGCTCCACCTTGAGATTCGGAAGCCCTTCGATCTCCAGAATCCGGCCGGAAAAGATGTTCTTCTTGCCCTTTTTTTCAACGGTAAGGTCACCGCTTTGTATTGCAGCGTAAGGAATGGCATTGACGAGATCTCTCAAGGTGATGCCGGGTTGCATTTCGCCCTTAAAGCGAACCAGCACCGATTCGGGCATATCCAGAGGCATGACTCCGGTTGCCGCGGCAAACGCCACGAGACCCGACCCGGCAGGAAAAGAAATCCCAATTGGAAAGCGCGTGTGAGAATCGCCGCCGGTGCCCACAGTATCTGGCAAAAGCATGCGGTTCAGCCAGGAGTGGATAATGCCGTCGCCCGGTCGTAGGGCGACACCGCCGCGGGTGTGTATGAAGTCAGGCAGTGTATGCTGTGTATCGATGTCAACCGGTTTAGGATAGGCCGCGGTATGACAGAAAGATTGCATAACCAAATCTGCAGAAAAGCCGAGACAAGCGAGATCTTTCAATTCATCCCTTGTCATTGGCCCCGTCGTGTCCTGGCTCCCGACGGTAGTCATTTTAGGCTCGCAGTAACTGCCCGGTCGGATTCCCTCGACTCCACAGGCTTTGCCTACCATTTTCTGTGCCAGGGTGTATCCCTTGTTGGTTTGCTGTCCGTCCACAGGAGAGCGGAACACCGTTGAAGGGCCCAGATCGAAATGTTCTCGTGCTTTCTGAGTCAGTCCGCGACCGATGATAAGCGGTATCCGTCCACCCGCTCGCACCTCATCAAGGATCACATCCGTTTTCAATGCAAAGTGGCTGATTTCTTCACCGGATTCATGGAGACTCAGTTTTCCATCATAAACGTGTATGTCGACAATGTCCCCAGTATTGAGATCGTCAACATCGCACTCAAATGGTAGGGCACCGGCGTCTTCCATCGTGTTGAAAAAAATGGGAGCAATCTTGCCTGCTATACAAATCCCGCCGGACCGCTTGTTGGGGATATAAGGGATATCGTTACCTATGTACCAAAGTACGGAATTGGTTGCAGATTTGCGTGATGACCCTGTTCCCATGACGTCGCCAACCAGCGCGACGGGGAATCCGGTTTTCTCAAGTTCAGTGATCTGAGCCTCGGCGTCTGTGACGCCGTCACGAGGATTTTTGTACATCGCCTTCGCGTGTAGGGGAATATCCGGTCTCGACCAGGCGTCTTGTGCAGGAGACAAATCGTCGGTATTGGTTTCTCCCGGCACCTTGAATACCGCGACCGTGAGTTTTTCAGGAATCTCCTCTTTACTCGTAAACCACTCCGCATCAGCCCAGGACCGCAGTACCTGCTGGGCAGCGGGGTTACCCTTGTCTGCTTTTTCAGCGACATCATGAAAGGCATCAAACATCAGAAGGGTATGGGTCAGTTCCTTTGCAGCATCCGTAGCAAGCTGTTCGTCGTCCAACAGCTCAACAAGAGTGGCTATGTTGTAGCCGCCTAACATGGTGCCGAGTAATTTGACTGCGTGCTTACGATCCACCAGGGGAGAGCTGGCTTCTCCCTTTGCCAAGGCAGACAAAAAACCTGCTTTCAGGTAAGCCGCCTCGTCAACGCCAGGCGGTACTCTATGCGATAGCAGTTCAAGGAGGAAATCTTCCTCTCCGGCGGGAGGCTGCTTAAGCAACTCGATAAGTCCTGCGACTTGGTCAGCTGACAGAGGTTTAGGTACAACTCCAATTTCGGCGCGTTCAGCGACATGTTTCCTATAGTCTTCTAACACGTTTTTTCCTTTTTACCTCTTCGCTCCCATTAAGCAGACCTTACCGGTGGGCCGTTTCGTAACCGACTCTCGGGAGTTCAGTTGTCAGACGGTGCCAGCGTCGAGACCCGCATAAATCTCCATACGCTAACCTGGGTCAGGCTTATGAGTCTTGATTTGGCGACCTGCGAAGTCTTACTCATCTCAAACCAAAAAATGGGTCCTATTCTATTGTAAACACTGAAAAAAAGCCAGTTGGGCTGTATGTTTCTAGCCTACTGGTAACCCGTGTCGCCGTGGATTCTGAGTATTGCAAGGTTTTCAATTTGCTGAATGTGATAAATGGATCTGACGGTCCAGATTCGCCGTTAACGTTATGTGCTTCATGCTATGTAACTAATTATGCAAACGACTAAAACCCCCTGTATTGGGATCTGCTCCACTACATCGCTCGGTGACTTGGTATGTCGCGGCTGTAAACGATACGGCTTTGAAGTGATCAACTGGAACGGATACGATGCAGAGGCGAAGCAGGCCGTAATAAACCGAATAGAGAAATTTATGGTTCAGATCTTGTCTGCCCGATTTCGGATTTTTTCGGAGACGGCTTTGAAGCGTGGGCTTGAGCAAAATTCCATTCCCTTCAATCCGGCGCTGTCCCCCTACTGCTGGCTTCACAATCTGCTTAAAAAAGGGCGGGGCCAGATCAGTGATCTGAACAGTTTTGGTGTTGCTGTATTATCTGACTACGCTCAGATCGACTTGGCAGTGCTCGCCGAGCAGATTGATGAAGACCTTCTTTTACTGCATGCAGCTCATCTCGAGCGTTACGGTCTTGCTCCCGACCGGGGCTTAAAACTGGGGTCTGTCGATTCCTGATCCGGGTGATCTTGTTTAGGAAGAGATGTTGAAGTGTCTGAGTTCCCATGTTTCATCCGACACGACAGCATACCAGCCTAATGTTCCCCAATCGCCCAGCACCATCCTCGTGGCTTCAAACTTGCCGTCGATTGGCTTTTCAAGTGGCACGGCATGCACGGCCGGACGATGAGTGTGCCCGTGGAGAAGACGCGGACAGCCGTTGGACACAAAGCAATCGAGCACTGCCTGTTGATTGACGTCGAGGACCTCCTCGGTCTTATTTGCCATACTTTCTTGGCTTTGAGCACGCGCCTGCTGAGCAAAACGCTCTCTTTCTTCTAGGCTTCTTGAAAGAAATTCCGATTGCCATTTAACGGTACGCACCATGTTCCGAAAGTGTTGATATTCCAGATCATCGGTACACAAGCTGTCCCCGTGCAAAAGTATTATATCGCCGTGTGCTGTACCTAACCGATATGGCTCCTGAATGAGCTGCGCTCCGCACTGAGCAGCGAAGCTGTTGCCGATAAGAAAATCGCGATTTCCGTGCATAAGGAACAGCTTGCTGCCGCTTTGGGTAAAGTCGCGCAACGCGTCAGAAACCCTGTTCACACAGCTACTACGGGCATCGTCTCCCAGCCAGACCTCAAATAGGTCTCCGAGTATGTAAAGAGCTCCACAACTGCCGCTCTGCTCAGCCAAGAAGCGCACTAGCGCATTAGTAAGCTCAGGGCTTCTGTCCTGCAAATGCAGATCGGAGATGAAGAGAAGGGGTTTGCAGGCGCCATGTGTCATGTTGCTTATTGATTTCGCTAAAGTGCTCTGGATTGCCGGCTGGTCGCTAGTTATCCGTCACATCGGTGGTTTCAATAATGATGTCATCGACCGGAACATCCTGGTGCCCGGCTTTTGAGGTTGTCCGGCAGCTTTTTATTTTATTAACCACGTCCATACCATCCACCACTTCGCCAAATACTGCATAGCCCCAGGCTTGAGCTGTCTTGCCGCGGTGGTCAAGGAAAAAATTATCGCTGACATTGATAAAAAACTGCGATGTTGCTGAATGGGGATCTGCTGTTCTTGCCATAGCCAGGGTCCCTGTCAAATTGGACAGTCCGTTGTCTGCTTCATTTTCGATCGGATCATGGTTAGCTTTTTGACCCATCCCCGGCTCGAAGCCTCCCCCCTGAATCATAAACCCGTCGATTACTCTGTGGAAAATCGTCCCGTTATAGAACCCTTCTGTGACATATTGCAGGAAATTTTCAGCCGACTTCGGAGCTTTTTCTGAATTGAGTTCGATCGATATGGGGCCATGGTTCGTGTTGAAGATGATCATACAGCGAGCTCCAAGCGTGGATTACCTTAAGTAGATGAGCGCGCTATAATACGGGTTTTAGCCGGTTCAGGCCAGACAACCGCGGCGATGTGCAGCGAGTCCGCTTTTGGCTTGCGAAGTACGACAGTTCTATTCAGCCAGTTATGACAAACTCGACCAAGATCAAGCAATCAGGGGAACCAGGCAATCAGCTTTCCTCTCATTTTATCAAGACGCTAATATCTCGAGACCTTGAGGAAGGCAAACATGGGGGAAGGGTTCGAACTCGATTCCCGCCGGAGCCGAATGGCTACCTTCACATAGGCCATGCCAAATCAATATGTCTAAACTTCAGTGTTGCCGCTGAGTACGGGGGGCAGTGCAATTTGCGCTTCGATGACACTAACCCTGCCAAAGAGAGTCAGGAATATGTTGATTCAATAAAAGATAACATCCGTTGGCTCGGGTTCGAATGGAATGGGGAAGTCCGTTACTCTTCGAGCTACTTTGACACCCTTTTTGAGTTCGCGAATCAACTCATTGCATCCGGCCATGCTTATGTCTGTAACCTCAGCCCCGAACAGTCTCGTGAATATCGGGGTACGTTAATGGAGGCCGGACGCAACAGTCCCGATCGTGATCGGCCGGCAGCAGAGAGTCTCGCTCTATTCGCTAAGATGCGCGCGGGGGAATTTGCTGAAGGTGAGTGCTCTTTGCGGGCCAAGATTGACATGTCGTCGCCAAATATCAATATGCGGGATCCTGTTCTCTACCGTATCCGGCATATCAGCCACCACCAGACCGGTGATCAGTGGTGCATTTATCCAACCTACGACTTTACCCATTGCATTACCGATGCCTTGGAAGGAATCACTCACTCCCTGTGTACGCTCGAGTTTGAAGACCATCGCCCACTCTATGATTGGATTTTGAATAGCCTCGATCTCAAATCAATAAGAGCCGCGAGTGTGCTTGCGGATTCAGATTCGCCATACGTACTTCCGAGGCAGACTGAGTTTGCCAAGTTGAAGCTGAATTACACAATGATGGGTAAGCGGAATTTAAGAACCATGGTTGAAGAAGGTGTTGTCTCTGGATGGGATGATCCCCGTATGCCGACCATAGCAGGGATGCGCCGCCGAGGTTTCACACCTGCATCCTTGCGAAACTTTTGTGAAAGCGTCGGTGTTAGCCGCAGAGAGGGCGTTGTGGATTTAGGTATGTTGGAGCACGCGATCCGCGATGATCTGGATAAGCATGCGCCCCGAGCGATGTGTGTTATGAAACCGCTCAAAGTAGAGATAGGCAACATTCCAGAGGGTGACGTGATTCAATTGAGTTTGGCGAATCACCCGAAAGACGAATCAATGGGTCGACGGGATGTACCTCTAACCCGCGAAATATTCATCGATCGGTCGGACTTCGAGATTGACCCTCTACCAGGGTTTAAGCGACTAATAGCGGGCGGCGAGGTCCGGTTGCGTGGCGCATATGTCATTAAGTGCCATCATGTCGAGAGAGACAGTCGTGGGGAGGTCGTTCTGCTTCATTGCAGTGCGGATCTGGATACTCTGGGTAAAAAGCCGGAAGGACGAAAAGTTAAAGGTGTGATTCACTGGGTCTCTGCCACCGATGGTAAAACGGTTTCTATTCGTCTTTACGACAGGCTTTTTCTTGTTGAAAACCCGGAGGCCAAAGACATAGAGAACTACCGTGATTGTCTCAACCCTGATTCTCTGATTGAAGTAAGTGGCGCTGTCGTCGAGCCATCGGTCTTTGAGGGAAGCAATCTGCGTTTTCAATTTGAGAGGGAGGGGTATTTCTACAGAGACGGAGACTTGACCGCAACAGAAAACCCTGTCTTCAATCGGACAATCACCTTAAGGGATTCCTGGGCTGGCTGATAGGAGCGACACGTCTTGGTTAATATTTACAACACGCTGACTCAGCGAAAAGAGCCCTTGCAGCCACTGGAGCCTGGCAAGGTTCGGCTTTATGTGTGTGGCATGACTGTTTATGACTTTTGTCATCTCGGTCACGCGAGAATGCTACTGGCTTTTGATGTGGCGGTGCGCTACCTAAGATTCAGTGGGTATGATGTTACCTATGTCAGAAACATTACCGACGTAGATGATAAAATTTTGGCTCGTGCAGTCGAAAACGATGAGCCGTTCACTGCGGTTACTGATCGCTATATCACTGCCTTGCACGAAGATGAGGCTGCGCTGTCGATAGTCCGACCGGACCAGGAACCACGGGCAACCGGCCACATTGATCAGATCGTCAGTATGATAGAAAAACTGCTGGTTAGTGATCACGCGTATCGAGCTGAGAATGGGGATGTTTATTTTTCGGTCTCGAGCTACCCCGACTATGGGAAACTTTCTAAGAAAAAACCTGATGAATTGCTCGAAGGTGCACGCGTCGAAATCGGTGAACTGAAGCGCGATCCTAGGGACTTTGTCCTGTGGAAGGCCACTGACGATAGCGCGGTCGGCTGGGATTCGCCGTGGGGATACGGGCGCCCCGGATGGCATATTGAATGCTCGGCGATGTGCATATGTGCACTGGGCGACACTGTTGATATTCATGGTGGTGGTTCGGATTTAATGTTCCCGCACCACGAAAATGAAATCGCTCAGTCAGAATCCGCTACTGGAGCCACTTTCGCTAAGCTGTGGATGCATAATGGTCCCCTGCGGATTGAAGATGAAAAAATGTCCAAGTCCTTGGACAATTTTTTTACCGTGAGGGAAGTTTTGGCTACCTCCAAGCCCGAGGTTGTGCGTCACCTATTGATCAGCAGCCACTACCGCAGTCCTATAAATTATTCGCAGCAGTCGCTCGGTCAGTCGGTTAAGGCTGTTGAAAGGTTTTATCATTGCCTTAAAGATCTCGATCTCGCCGCAGCGAAAAGCTTGACGAACAGTCGATTCGAGAAAGCCTTCAGATGCGCGATGGATGATGATTTTAATACGCCTGAGGCCTTGAGTGTGCTTTTTGAGATGGTATCTGAAATACATCGGATAAAACATGAAAATCCAGCGCTAGCTAACCAGCTGGGTGCGCTATTGGTGCGTCTGGGTGGTAGTTTGGGTCTGTTACAGGCCGAGCCGGCCGCTTTTCTGCAGCACTCGGTCGAGGCAGATGTTGATAAAGCGGAAATTGACAAATTGGTTGCAGAGCGTGTTGCCGCCAGAGCCAGCCAGGACTGGCGACGAGCCGATGAGATTCGTGACCAGTTGTCTGCGTTAAACGTAGTGATTGAGGATAGCGCGGGAGGTAGTACGTGGCGTATTGAAGGGTAATCTATCTAACTGCTTGTTGTCATGTAGCGCCCGACGTCGATTGACGGAGAGTCGAGGCGCGAGTATTATGCCGGCGATTGTGACTGGCAGGGTTTGAAATCTATCGGGGTATAGCGCAGTCTGGTAGCGCGCTTGCTTTGGGAGCAAGATGTCGGGAGTTCAAATCTCTCTACCCCGACCAATTTCTTGGCGTATTTTCTGTTAGGTCTTCATGGTGACTGTAGCTCAGTTGGTAGAGCCCCGGACTGTGACTCCGGTTGTCGTGGGTTCGAGCCCCATCAGTCACCCCAATCAAATCAATGACTTAGGAGCTGATATTAAGGTCGAAACCGGCGAAATCCTAATATAATCTTAATATCACCTGACCGAGCTGAAATCGATCACTTTTACTTTATCGGGAGTGCGGTTATATCGCTCCATCATCAGCCTCGATTTGTGGCCACTAAACTCCTGCTTGTCCCCTTCAAAGTCTGAAATACCTTTCGCTTTTAGATCGTGGAAAGTCCAATCCATGCCCTCATATTTCTGCTTCTGCCAAATAGCTTTTAGTCCGTCAGCGGTGTACGGTGTTCCGTTCCTGGTGATCAATAACTAGAGAGAAACAAGACTACAGCAGGCCAACTTGTAACTTTCCACGAGACACTCGGTAGAGTTGGTCTAAGTAATTATGTTATCTACTATCCAGCGAATCTGCGAACTTCAACCATCTTATTCTTCTGAGAACACCACCGAGATGAAAGAGCGTGGTGAAT
>PBTW01000078.1 GCA_002729315.1 Gammaproteobacteria bacterium | reverse complement strand
CGGCGCTCGCCGCAATGCCGGCGAATGCAATGTAAACAGGGCAATAGATAGCAAGGGGCGAAGCAACGCCCTCTGTGTCATCAAGCGCGATGCGGTCGGCCTGCACCTGATAACCTCCCGTGGCGAAGCCTACCATGACCGCCGTGTGGCAGAGAATAAAGAAATGTGTGTTTGGCATCCGCGAGAAAGGTAGCTCTCTGAGTCCAAAATGCTGCAAGCACATTAGTAGCTGAATCCAGTTAGCGCATTTGCCTACCCTTTTTGGTCGGTTTTATCCCGACTATGACCATACTCCTCTATTTCCGCGTCATAACTTGATATCGCAATTCCGCGTGTTCTACTTGCGGCTTTCTCCCTGATCTTCACTTCACCGAGTTTTCATTTGTCTTATGTAACCGGGACGAACGAAATTTTGTACCGCGACTCCTGCGCTAATTGTCAGCGAAAGAGGCAGAGCTGTGCGTTATATTCCTGAATCACTCGTGACTTTCCACCAGATTCCCTCGGTCAGCGGCGCTGTCAAAAATTAATGGTTATAGTAGAGTAACTGAGTCCGTATCGCGGCTCGTTGCTCTTGATAAATCAAGCCGCTCCAGACCCGCCAAACTGGTGCTTCCAAAAGAAAAATTCTTGTTGCTGGTAATTTACACATCTTTCACCCAACCCGACTTACTATCCACGAGTTGTTTGAGTTTTGATCAATATCGTCCTTTTTGAGCCAGAAATACCCCCAAATACCGGTAATATCATCCGTTTAGCTGCAAATACCGGATCACAGCTCCATCTGATCAAGCCGCTGGGATTTGCCCTGGAAGACAAAAAAATGCGGCGGGCGGGTCTGGATTACCATGAATATGCCGGCCTTGCGATTTATGAGAGCTGGCAGGAATTCCGCGAAAAGCAGCCCAGCGCGCGCCTGTTCGGGCTGTGCACCGAAGGAAAGCGGTTCTACACGGAAGTGGCGTTCGAGGATGAGGATTTTCTGGTTTTTGGTTCAGAAACCCGCGGCCTGCCCAAGACTATTCGGACAGAAATCGGGCAACAAGGGGTTCTACGCATCCCCATGTTGCCAGAAAGCCGCAGCCTGAACCTCTCCAATGCAGCCGCTATTTTGGTGTTTGAGGCTTGGCGGCAGCTAAACTTTACTGAAGGAATCTGAGCCTACTGCACACTCTCCGATGCGGCCTCGTCGCTGCCAGCCTGTTGCTCGGCCGCCTGCTTCTGCTGCGTGTATAGCGCTTCGAAGTTTATTGGGGCAACCATTAGCGGAGGAAAACTGCCCTTGACCACCAGCGCGTCAAGCGACTCCCGAGAGTAAGGAAATAGGATGCTCGGACATACCGTGGCCAGCACCTGCTCGAGATCAGTTTCGCTGAACTCTTTGACGGTGAAGATACCGGCCTGATGCACCTCGACCACAAACGCAGTCTCCTCCTCCAGCTGCGCTTCCGCCGTCAGCACCAACACCACCTCATACACATCTTCGGCAACCTTGGTGTTGCGCGTCTTGATGTCGAAGTTGATCTTGGGGCTCCACTGCGTCTGGAAGATCTGCGGGCTTTTCGGCGACTCGAAAGAAGTATCCTTAAGATAAATCCGCTGCAGCGCGAACTGCGGGCCAGCTGGCTGAGCGCCATCCGCGGCGGCTTCTGGGGGGTTGTTGCTTTCTTCTGCCATTTTAATTCCTATTTATCTCATCAAAAGTGAAAAAGTTGTCGGACTCAACTTTGCACCAGCGGGTAGGACTGCGCCTTCCACTCAGTGACACCACCGGAAAGTTTGCTCACTTCCTCGTGGCCGAGCTCCTCGAGGGTTTTGACCGCCTCTCCCGCGTGCTGCCCCATCTTGCAGACGACTAGTACGGGGCGCTCCTTGAATTTCTTGAGTTCGGCTGGCGCCCGCTGCTTGAGCTTGGCCAGAGGAATGTGGATAGCATCCACAATATGGCCTGCTTCAAATTCTTTCTTGTCGCGAATGTCGACCACCACCGCATCCTGCCGGTTAATCAGCATGACCGCCTGCTGCGGACCGACCGAGGACGCAGATGTGCGCGCCTGGTAGAAAATAATGGCCGCAGCGCTTGCTACCCACATGGAGGAGAGCACCAGATGGTTGCCTATAAATTCGAGAAACTGTTCCACGGCAAAAGTATAAATTTTCTATATGTTTGTTAGCCGGTAACTCCTCTCAACCGGCGCCGACATTACCAGTTTCTGAAGAGGCACGAAGTATACACGGGTAGCCCGTTCGAAAGAAGCGGCCCGGAGCGCTGCGCTCGCCAGAATCCGATCTTTCGAGGATAGTAGTGAGCCCACGTTAGTACTTGCTGCTGCCAGTTGCTGGCAGAGCCAGAGGTATACAAATCGACATGAGCAAGAAACCCACCGCCCGTCTTCTGATTCTTGATGGCTGAGGCCATCGAGAAGCGACCGACAGCAACGCCATCGCCAACGCTGAAACTCCGAGCTGGGACAGACTGTGGCAGCAGCAACCGTCGACGCTGATCGATACGTCCGGTCAGTCCGTTGGCCTGCAGGCCGGACAGATGGGCAATTCCGAGGTAGGTCTCAGGAATCTGGGTGCCGGGCAGGTGGTTTTTGCTGACTGGCTTCGGGGATCCGGGCTGCTGGTCGTGCTCGATCATGGGCAGGGCTACATTAGCCTTTACGCTCACAATGAAGCGCTGACCCTCAACAGCGGCGACTGGGTAGACGCGGGCGAGGTGCTGGCACGGTCCGGCACCAACAGCAGCGACCGCAATGCCGGGCTGTACTTTGGAATCAGACGCAACGGCGAACCACAGGATCCCACTGCCTAGCTGCGCAATACTCCGTCGCAGTTGTAGCCGGTCAAAAGAGGGGCTGCCCCGAGCCCGCCCGGCATGTTGCCAATGCCGGCATAAACTGAAACCATTGACGGATTCGTATCATTGAACGAAATTGCATACAAGGAAATCCCGATGATAACCTTTTACCGACGCCTGTCGATTACCCTTGCCCTTTGCGTGCTGATCGCCGCGCCGCTGTCCGGACAGGCCCAACAGCCTGAACTTCTGCCTCTGCCCCTTGATGAAGTGCGAATGTTCACAGAAGCGCTGGACCGCATCCGCATGGCCTATGTTGAAGAGATCGACGACAAAACCCTGCTGGAGAACGCAATAAGAGGCATGCTGTCCGGGCTGGATCCGCATTCGGCCTACATGGCCGGACAGGAATATGACGCCCTCCAGGAAACCACTTCAGGCGAATTTGGTGGACTGGGCATCGAGGTAGGCCGGGAGAACGGCTATATCAAAGTGATCAGCCCTATTGATGACACGCCGGCGGATCGGGCTGGCATTGAGGCAGGTGATCTGATCATCCAGATCGACAACAAACCGCTACGTGAACTGACTCCGGGGGAGGCTGCCAACATGATGCGGGGCGAACCGGGGACTGAAGTGACGGTCACTATTGCCCGCGAGGGTATGGAGCCCTTTGAGCTGTCTGTCGTCCGCGAAGTCATCGCCATTACGAGCGTCCGTAGCCGCATGCTCGATCCCGGTTATGCCTATGTCCGTATTGCCCAGTTCCGGCTAAACACCGGCGAAGAGCTGGAAGACGAGCTGCGACAACTGTACGAGGAACACGGCGAGCTAAAAGGCGTTGTACTGGATTTGCGCAATAACCCGGGCGGAGTGTTGCAGGCTTCCGTGCGCGTGGTAGATGCCTTCATCGAGGAAGGCTCGATTGTGTCAACTAAAGGCCGTCTGGAAGGAAATGACATGACCTTCTCTGCCAGCCTCGCCACCATAGCGCCAGATGTCCCACTTGCGGTGCTGGTTAATAACGGCTCCGCCTCAGCATCAGAGATTGTAGCCGGCGCACTGCAAGATCACGGCCGGGCAGTGGTGATGGGAACCCAGAGCTTTGGCAAAGGCTCAGTGCAGACAGTGCTCCCACTAGATGACGCCCGCGCAATCAAACTGACCACCTCGCTTTATTACACGCCCAGCGGTCGTTCAATTCAGGCGCAAGGAATAACCCCCGACATCATTGTTGATAATGCCTATGTAACGCGACGCTCGCGTAGCATCTCTCAATACAATGAAGCCGACCTGCCCGGCCGACTGGCCAACGGGAATGGTGAAGAGACAGTAGACAGTGATGAGGAAATGGCCGAAGCGTTGATTTCCGCTGAACAGGTGCTAGTCACCGACTATCCGCTCAACGAAGCGCTGAATGTGCTGAAGGGCATCAATGCCTTCAGACCTGCAATGCGCGGCACGGCAGGTAGCTTTGCCCAGAGGAATGCCCTTTAGCCGGCGCCCGCTGCTGCCAAACGCAACCGACCCTATTGGTCCAAATGGCGGAAGCGGCTTAATCCAGCCTGACTTCAATTCCCCGAGCGGACATGTGCGCTTTAGCCTCGCGAATGGTGTACTCACCAAAGTGAAAAATGCTAGCCGCGAGCACCGCGTCTGCTGCGCCCAGCAGCACGCCATCGGCCAGATGATCGAGGTTGCCTACCCCGCCCGACGCGATGATCGGCACGTTGACGGCCTCGCTGACAGCCCTTTTGAGTTCAAGATCAAAACCGTTCCTAGTGCCATCGCGGTCCATGCTGGTCAGCAGGATTTCACCGGCCCCGTAGCGCACCATTCGCCCAACCCATTCGATGACTTCAAGCCCGGTCGGCTTACGCCCACCGTGGGTAAAAATTTCCCAACGCAGCGGCTCATCCCCAGCCGACACACGCTTGGCGTCTACCGCCACAACAATGCACTGTGAGCCAAAGCGTTCGGCCGCCTCGCGCACAAACTCGGGATTCTGAACAGCCGCAGTGTTGATAGAGACTTTGTCCGCACCTGCGTTCAGCATGGTGCGAATGTCTTCCAGCGTGCGAATACCGCCACCCACCGTGAGCGGAATGAAAACCTGTCCGGCGATCGCCCGGACTGTGTCCACCGTCGTGGCCCGATCTTCGTGGCTGGCGGTAATGTCAAGAAACGTAATCTCATCGGCGCCGGCATCACCGTAGCGCCTAGAAACCTCGACCGGATCCCCGGCATCGCGAATGTTGACGAATTGTACACCTTTCACCACGCGACCGCGGTCGCAGTCCAAACAGGGAATGATTCGCTTCGCTAGTGCCATGGGTCAGTCTGCGTGGGACCAGTTACATGAAAAAGCTCAGTCTTCTGAATCACAGTATGCCTGAGCCTTCTGCAAATCCAGCTTGCCTTCATAAATCGCACGGCCGGTGATGGCTCCGATAATGCCGGCGCCGTCTATTGTTTTTGCAGCTGCTTTAAGATCGACAATATCTGCCAGTTTCGCAATACCGCCAGAGGCAATGACCGGAATGCTTGAGCGCTCGGCAAGCGCCAGAGTAGCCGCCACGTTGAGCCCCTGCATCATGCCGTCCCGATCAATATCTGTGTAAACCACCGCCGCCAGCTCCAGTGCGTCAAAACGCTGTAGCGCTTCTTCCACCGCCAACTCTGAGACATCCGCCCATCCTTCCGTGGCCACTTTACCGTTCACCGCATCAAGTCCGATAATAATTTTACCGGGAAATTCGGCGCTTGCGGCTCGGACAAAATCAGGATCCTTAACCGCCTGAGTGCCAATGATAAGGTAGCTAACCCCCGCATCGATGTAGACCTGCGCTGTCTCCAGCGAACGGATTCCGCCGCCGATCTGCACCGGTAGTTCCGGGTAAGCGCAGGTGATAGATTTCACGATATCCGCATTGACCGGCGACCCTTCGAACGCTCCGTTAAGATCAACAATGTGCAGGCGCCGCGCACCCTGCGCCAGCCAATGCCCCGCCTGCTCCACCGGATCATCGGAAAAAATTGTGCTCTCTTCCATCCGACCCTGCCTAAGGCGGACACACTTACCGTCTTTCAGGTCGATTGCAGGTATCACTATCATGGCGTTTGTTATGTCCCTCATGTCAGATCTCATCTGGTCTTGATCAGCGCTCAATCGCAAGCGCCGTTCCAGGTGAGAAAATTGCGCAGCAGGGCGAGCCCTGCGTGCTGACTTTTCTCCGGGTGAAATTGAGTGGCAAAAATATTGCCCGCGGAAATAGCAGCCACAATTTTCTCGCCATAGACGCTGCGGCCAGCCACCTGATCAGTCTCGCTCATCGTCACATAGTAGCTGTGGACGAAGTAGAACCGGCTGTTATCCGGCACACCCCGCCAGAGCGGGTGATCTAGGGTCTGGGCAACCCGGTTCCATCCCATATGCGGCACTTTCAGGCGGGTGTCATTTTCGTCCCGCAAATCCTCGCCAAAGAATTTCACGCGACCGGATAGCAGACCGAGGCATTCCACTCCACCGTTTTCTTCACTGTGCGCCATCAGCGCCTGCATACCAACGCAAATCGCCAACACCGGTTTTTTCTTCATGGCGCTTGCCACAATGGCGCCTACATCGAGCCGGTCGATCTCGGCCATGCAGTCGCGAATAGCACCAACGCCGGGGAAGACTACCCGATCCGCTGCCGCGATCCGAGCAGGGTCTGACGTGATCACTACCTCCGTAGACTGTCCCGATTCAGAGGCAAGGTCTGTTCCCACATGCTCGATCGCTTTGGCAACCGAATGCAGGTTCCCCATGCCGTAGTCAATGACTGCAACCTGGTTCATCAGCGGATAGCCATTGCTATTTGGAGGTATTCTTTCATCACAGGTTCTCGGGCCGGATCACCTAAAGTGGACCTTTCATGAGACACCGGTTGCGAGACACCGCCTACAGCACGCCTTTGGTGGAAGGAACATGGTCGGCTGCGCGGGCATCGATTTCTATCGCCGAGCGTAGCGCCCGGCCAAACGCCTTGAAGATGGTTTCAATCTGGTGGTGCGCATTCTTACCGCGGAGGTTGTCGATATGTAGCGTGACCATCGCGTGATTTACAAAGCCTTGGAAAAATTCATGAAACAGGTCCACGTCAAAATTGCCTACGGTACCCTTGACAAACTGCACGTGATAATCGAGGCCCGGACGACCAGAAAAATCCAGTACCACCCGGGAGAGCGCCTCATCGAGAGGAACATACGCGTGGCCATAGCGACGGATGCCAGTCTTGTCGAGCGCCTGATTCAGCGCCTGACCCAGCGTGATGCCGATGTCCTCGACCGTGTGATGGGCGTCGATGTCCAGATCGCCCGTCGCCCTTATCGTCATGTCAATCAAACCGTGGCGCGCAATCTGATCCAGCATATGATCGAGAAACGGCAGTCCGGTCTCCACGTCCAGCTGGCCTGAACCGTCAAGCTTGACTGTGACGGTGATTTGCGTTTCCTTTGTGTTGCGTTCGACCGTGGCGTGACGCATGGAAGGAGGAGCCAAAGCGCTCATGAAAAGGTCCGTTGGCGGAAAACCTGCATTATAATGCTGCTCCCGCCGTAGTGAAAGTCAGGTCTAGCGCGAGGCCTTCAGGCATTCGGCAAACAATGGTCGACGTCGGAATCGTTCCGGGCCAGCAGAACCACATTAAGGAGCATTTCACGCCGTGTTATTCCATCGCATCGACAAACCAAGGCCAGTCGGTCAATTTCTCCCCTGCGTTGCGGTAGTCAAGGAGACTCCATGAGATTTCTCCTCAAATTTCTGATTTTGCTGGTATTGCTGGTGGTGGCGAGCGTCTCCCTGCTCGTGGCGAGGATCAATACAGAATCGAATAAAGCGGCTATCTCGGAGGCGGTAATCGCTGCCACCGGCTTTGAACTTACCATTGGCGGCGATCTGTCCCTGAGCCTGTTCCCCAACTTTGGTCTTGCGCTTACTGATGTTCGGCTGAGAAATCCTGCCTTTCCGCAGGAGCTGGCCTCGTCCTCATCTGTGGTGTTAAACATTGAACTGATGCCCTTGCTGGGAGGCCAGATCAAGGTCAGGGAAATCTCCACTGCAGATTTGCATGCCAACTACTTTATTAATGCGGACGGCATCAGCATCTGGTCCACCGGACCAGCTGAACCGGACGCATCTGAACGAAACCACTCATCCTCGCGGGGACTCACAGAGCTGCCGGCCTTTTCGGTCGATCGACTAAGAATCGACAATGCTAGCATCGCCATTCGGGATGCCTCAAACCAGGCCCGCTATCAGATCGACAATCTCATCCTGGACAGTCGGGATACCAACCTGGAAGGTCGCCCCTTCTCAGTGGCGCTTCAGTTCGATTACGTAAACAACGGCATGTCGGCAGCAACCCCCATAGCGCTGAGGTCTAACGTGCAGGCGGATCTGAGCGACAGGTCGTTTCACTTCAGCGATCTGCAACTGAGCATCACGCCAATGTTGGTTACCGGTGAAATAACGGTCTCGGGATATCCGGCAGAACCAATTTACGTGGGCTCACTGGCCGCCGACGATTTCGACGTGATTACCCTGCTGGAGGTACTGGATTTAAAAGAGCCAGGCCCAGCTGCCGGTTTCGGTCTGGACGCGGGTCGCATGCTTAGCTTCAGCACCCGATTCAACGGCTCTGCGCAGCGGGCAACACTGAGCGACTTTGACCTCAATTTCGCCGGCTCACTGATTGAAGCCGAAGCCGAGGTACGCCTGGCAACGGATCTGGCTCCTCTGAATATCAGCTATAATGTCAATGCAGGGGCGCTTGACGTGTCACCCTTTTTTACCGAAGAGCTAACGGCGGTCGGAGAAATACCCACAAACCTTACCGAAGCTGCGCAGTATCAACCGCAGGCTGAGCTGCCCGTCGAGTTGATAAGCTCCATCAGTCTGCTGGGCGGAATCTCTGTTGAATCGGTCACTGTTAACGATATACGGCTGCAGGACGTCAAAGTATTTACCAATATCGAGGACGGAGTTCTGGATATCGAAGTGCCGCCTTTCTCTCTGTTTGAAGGTTCGACGCAGGGCACAATACGATTGAGCACTCGGGACGGCGCGTCCGAACTGGAAGTCACTCAGACCATCAGCAAAGCCAATCTTTCAAAACTGTCTCCCTTGGTCAGTCGCTTCAATGGCGTCAGTGGATTCCTACAGGCCGAATCCAGCTACACCGCAGTGGGCGACACTATTGAGGAAATGCTGGACTCATTGTCCGGCAACAGCGCTTTCAGCATAACCGACAACTCAGTCGACATCGGCGTGATCAAACAGGTGTTTACCGCCATCGCGGCGCTGAGCCCGAATGGGGAGGCCATTCAGCAGTGGCCCGACGTAATTCGATTCAGTGACTTGAGCGGCTACATGATATTCCAAGACGGACTGACTTCGCAGCAGGAGGTCAAGCTGCGCATGGACAATTTCGACATCAGCGGTAGCGGCCGAATCGACCCCGACGCACAGACCTTCGATTTCGATCTGCTGTTTACGGTGCTGGGTGCTCCGTATACCCAGACAATCCCGATTAATGAGCTCTATCACAATGTGCCTTGGCCCGTAGACTGCAGCGCCACCTTTGCCGATGACTTCAGCCGTTACTGCCGTGCGGACTTTAACCGGGTACGCGACATTTTCAGTCAGCTGGGCGCTAATGCGCTGCAAAATGAACTTCAGGAAATCATCACCGATCAGGTGCGTGAACAATTTCGCGAATCAGCCAGAGGGCTGCTCAAAAGCCTGTTGAACTGATCATGATCTCGCTGTTGCTCCAACAATTAAGCCTTTCTGCCCGGCCTTGCGCCTCAGGGCACCGGCAGATCTGCTGATCGCGCGCTGTGGCCCGCGAGCACACATTTGCAGAGCAGGTTTTGGACTGGTTCGTCACGCACGGTCGGCATGATTTGCCCTGGCAGCAAAATCCAACGCCTTATCGGGTCTGGGTGTCAGAGATCATGCTACAGCAGACTCAGGTGACCACAGTCATTCCGTATTATAAGCGTTTCATGGAAGGCTTTCCGGAAGTGCAGGCACTAGCGGCAGCGCCGGTGGATCAGGTGCTGCACCTGTGGACGGGACTCGGCTATTACGCTAGGGCCCGTAACCTTCACAAAGCCGCGCGGCAAGTCTGCGCGGAGCACGGGGGGCATTTTCCAAACAGCGTTGAGGAACTAGAATCCCTGCCCGGCATCGGGCGTTCTACGGCCGGCGCAATTGCCGCGCTCGCTATGCACATCAGAGCACCGATTCTTGATGGCAACGTAAAACGCGTATTGACGCGTTATTTTGCCATCGCCACCTATCCGGAAAGCAGCGCTGTCAAAGCCCGGCTGTGGGAGTTGGCGGAAACGTTGCTGCCGGAGTGCGGGGTCGCAGCTTACACACAGGCCATGATGGATCTCGGAGCCACCTTGTGCACCCGAAGCCAGCCAGACTGCGAGCGGTGTCCACTGGCGGATCGCTGTCAGGCGCTTGCCGCTGGCGAGATCGCGAAGTATCCGGGCAAGAAACCAAGACAGGACAAACCCGTGAAAGCCGTGCAGATGCTTATCCTGCACAATGGCCAGGGGGAAGTGCTTCTTGAAAAACGCGCGGACGCCGGTATCTGGGGCGGGCTTTATTCCTTACCGGAGCAACCTCTGGTAAGGCACACCGGTCAAGATGAACCAGCGGCGCATTGCATGGTCGAATATAACGGACTGTCCTGCGACCTTACCGACGCGATCAGGCTGCCTGAAGTTCGGCACAGCTTTACTCACTTCCGCCTGGACATCTTCCCGCTGGTGATCGAAACCGAGCCGGCTTCAAGCACGGGCGTAGCTGATTCTGACCGCTGGCTCTGGTACCCTCTGGATCACTCGCTTGAGGTCGGGCTTGCCGCGCCGGTGAAAAAGCTGCTCTCGAGACTAGCCGAAGACTCGCGCCCCATTGCGCGCTAAGGAGTTTCCATGAGCCGAACGGTTCAATGTCGAAAATACCGGAAGGAACTACCAGGACTGGCGGTCCCGCCCTATCCCGGTCCCAAAGGGCAGGAAGTTTACGAAACCGTGTCTCAGCAGGCCTGGCAAGAGTGGCAGACACAGCAAACCATGCTCATCAACGAGAAGCAGTTGAACCTGATGAATCCGGAAACGCGCAGCTATCTACAGCAGGAAATGGAAAAGTTCCTCAATAACGAGGACTACGATCGCGCCGAAGGGTTCGTGCCAACCAGCGAGTAGGGATCTGCCGTCGCCTGCCCACGCCGAGCCCAATCGTACTCTGACCTTCGCGCGTATGCCTTGACTCGGGCAATCAGAAACTATTTAATACGCGGCTCTCGGACCGCGGCAAAACCTAAACGTACTATGTCCCCAACTTTCGAGACGAGCGAGCTTCGAGCAACACTTGCTCCGCAGTGATCGGCGCGACCGAAAGAGTCGCCGGCGTCACGATAAAGCACATCACAGTGCACCCCAGCGCCCAGGTAGCTCAGTCGGTAGAGCAGAGGACTGAAAATCCTCGTGTCGGTGGTTCGATTCCGCCCCTGGGCACCACCTCACTTCAGACGGCTTAATCCCAACAGTTCCCACACGGCTGGAATTAGAGTGGACAATGGAGTATACAAATAATCCCTATTTACACACTTTCCAAAAAGACTCTTACTGCCATCCCCTCACGCTGTTCCGCGTGACTTAAGATTGTGAATTCAACTCCATACTTGATCTATCCAGTCCTTGCTTATTAGAAGTGAGTAGAAATTTGCTAAACCTGAATTTTATGTGATTATTCCTTATATAGTGTTGGAACTTTTATGTTAGGTGCTTAATTTATGAACAGAGTTAGATTCTTAGTGATGGTCTTGTTTTTATCCCCGCAGTTTTTTTCATCAATTTACGCGCAAAATGAAAATCCTTGCGGCCCGGCTCGAGTCCTTAATAGTGCAGTCGCATCCAATGTGGCTCAAGATTCACGATGCTTTGAATTGCGTTTTTATACTGCCAATCCCTCTGTTGAGGGGAGTGGTGGGGTCGACGATTTACATCAGCGATTTCGTGAGAAGCAACAAGAGTTGCTTATTGCGCATGGCGCGGAGTTGATCGGGTATTGGCAGAGGCTTGATAATCCAAACACTATTGTTTGGCTTCTGGCTTTCAGAGATCGTGCTCATCGCGATGAGGTTTTCAGCAACTTCCGGGCTGACCCTCAATGGTTAGCGTTGAGAGAAAAATACAATGTTCCAGTCCAAAGAGAGCTATTTTTTATGAGTGCAACTGACTACTCAGCTTTGAAATAATGGTGCGTCCTGGTAAGCCGTATTATCATGGTTTTAGGGCTCATTAGTCTTGTGAATGAGCCGCTTACGCGAACCAGTGTTTGCTTTATTTTTCCAGTGTCGGAATTTTCTGATTCCTACGAGCCCTAGAAACCGCAAGAATCTCAAATTTTTCATTACCGCTAATTTATCTTCTTCAGGTGCATGTTGGAGGGAGTCATGAAGAATCTGCTTATTAGTCTGACCGCAACGAGTTATGCGTTGTTTTCCTTCAGCTTAAATGCTCAGCAAGTGGTGAGAGCCGACCCGTTATTTGCAGACGGCGGATCCTATGATCCGAGTATTCCCAGACCGGAAACTGTGATTGGTCATCCACTAGGGCATCGTATCGCCAGGAACGATTTACTAGTTGCCTATATGCGAACAATCGCAAATCTCTCTCCACGAATTACTGTTGAAGACATTGCTCGCACCCATGAAGGACGCCCAATTCTGAGCTTGACCATTACCAGCCCTGAAAATCACGCTCGCATAGATGAAATAAAAGCTGCCCATGTTGCCTTGAGCGATCCAGAGAGCGCGCAGGAAGTTAGCGAAGACATGCCGGTGATCACCTGGTTAAACTATGGTGTGCATGGCGCCGAAGTCAGTTCTACTGATTCCTCCATGGCAGTTGTCTATCATCTGGCTGCTGCACAGGGGCCAGAGATAGAAGAAACATTAGAAAACAGCGTGATAATCCTTATCGCCGTGTTCAACCCGGATGGCAATAGTCGCATGTCAGCATGGAATCATATGAATGGTGGTTATGTTTCCGTATCCGATCCGGAACACAGGTTACACAACACTTTTTGGCCCGGGGGGCGGACAAATCATTATTGGTTTGATCTCAACAGGCAATGGCTAATCATCCAGCATCCTGAGCCCAGGGGCTGGGTGGCTAAATTCCACGAATGGCGACCCAACATTACAGTCGATTATCACGAAATGGGCTCGGCCAGCACTTACTATTTCCACCCCGGTGCACCTGAAAGAACTTTTCCATACATTCCTGAAAGATCCATGGAGTTGTTAGATCTAGTAGCTGATCGCCCTCGCTCATGGCTGGACAGCGAGCAGCGGCTATATTTCCATGAAGAAGGTTTTGATAACTACTACATAGGGAAAGGATCAACTTACCCGCATATGCATGCCAGTATGGGTATGTTGTTCGAACAGGCGAGCTCTGTCGGTTTAATCGATACGCCCCATGGCTTGCTTTCTTTTCAGGACAACATTCGAACTCAGTACCGCACCTCATTAGAAATGATTCGTGCCGGCTTGGAGATGAGACATGAGTTACTTCAGTACCAACGAGAATTTTCCAGAGAGACAGCCGAACTGGCAGCGGAGGACGATATTAGAGCCTATGTTTTCTCCTCTCCAGGTGATGATGCTCGAGCGTATCATGCAATTGACATTCTGAATCGACACCAGATTCAAGTTAACCGTCTGGCGGAAGATGTTGTGATTGATGACATGCTTTATCCAGCGGAAGACTCGTATATAGTAAGAACAGGACAACCACAATACCGTATGGTTAAGGCACTGTTCGAATTGATTACTGAGTTTGAAGATGAAACCTTCTACGATGTGTCAGCTTGGACTCTACCCCTGGCATTCGATTTTGATTTCTCTCCGGTGTCAGCACGGGAGCTTCGAGGTAATCTGTTAGGTGAGTTAATCAGCGCTGAGTTTCCTGCTGTCCCAGCCCCAGCGACTGCGTCTTATGCCTATCTGTTCGATTGGTCTAATTACTATGCACCCAGAGCCCTTTATCGGCTCATCGACGCAGGCGTTCTGCCGAAAGTAGCAACGCAACCAATAACTATTGTCAGCAATGGCGAAACAGTCAGTCTCCCGGCAGGCGCTATTCTGGTGCCACTAGGATGGCAAGGCGGAGATCTCTCAGATAATGAAATTCACGCATTAATGGGAACCATTGCCGAAGAAGACGGAATTGAGGTTCATCCGGTCAACTCCGGGCGTACGCCTCAGACAGGCATGGACCTTGGCAGCCGCAATTTCGCCAGTATACCTCTACCAAAAGTGCTTTTGCTTGTTGGTGAAGGAGTTGCTTCATACGATGCGGGTGAAGTTTGGCATCATCTGGATGCACGCATGGACATACCCGTGCATATGGTTGACAAGCGTGACCTTGATGGCCTTGACCTTCATAAGTACACACATCTGGTTCTTGTTGGGGGAAATCACAGTGATCTCGAATCGGTAAAAGATAACATTGGTGATTGGGTGCTCAACGGTGGCACTCTTGTCGGCATTAGACAGGGCGCGAGATGGGCGCACGACAATATACTTTATCAAAGCGCCTCAGTGAGTAGCCCCGACCACAACTCAGAAATCGAGCGCTTTGATTATTCTGAAAAGAATGAGATCGAGGCGCAGGACATCATTGGAGGTGCCATATTTGCGGGTGATCTGGATATCACGCACCCAATTGGATTTGGTATCGACAATCGGAACATAGCCAGCCAGCGCAATACCCTGATTGCCTTCGATCCACCTGAGAATCCATGGGCAACACTGATTGAAATACCAGAAAACGCCCTTCTTTCGGGCTTTGCGTCAAGTGAGAACCAGGAGGCGCTTGCCGGCAAAGCAATGGCCATTGCGGAGAGACGGGGCCGAGGTAGCGTAATTCTGTTCGCCGATAACCCAAATTTCAGGGCTTACTTTTTTGGTACGAACAAGCTGTTTACTAACAGCCTGTTCTTCTCCCTAGCGTTTAACAGGCCGCGCTAAATGAAGTAAGACTGACACTGCATAATTGAGGTAGAGAAATTGAAAATCATAAAAATAATAGGCCAGTTAATCGGCTTCATCGTGGTCATTTTCGTAATGGCGCTTGTCACTCTGCGGTTCCAGTACAGCGAAGCTGACGGCCCTTCCATACTATTTCCAGGGGGAGAGATGACTTCTGGAGAACTTCACACTGGTCCCGAACCGGACTGGAGTTTTACTGATGAGATCTACACCGTAGATTTACAGTTGAATGATCCCATGGCCTCTCGGCGAATCTTTATTATCGAAAGTGAAGGCAAGATCTATGTAGTGTCGGGTTACATGCGTTCTTTCCTAGGTCGCATATGGAAAGAATGGGCATTCGAAGCTGATGCGGGTAATAACGAAGGCGTTTTGCGTATCAACGGCATTCGCTATCCGAGAAGGCTGGTTAGAATTACGGACGGTGATGAATTGAATGGAGTGGCTGCAAAGCTCGCAACTAAATATGGAGGAGCACCGGCGCCTGCGTCGGATGAAGTTATCCGAAACACTAAAGCCAGTTTCGAGTCTGGCAATACATGGGTTTTTGAATTACAGCCACGATAAACGAAGGACAAACCAAAATGACTCTGAGAAATTACTGCCTCCTCTGTGGTGCCGGCTCGATAGTTACGATACTTTCAATTTTATACGTGCCTGGAGTTGCCGATGCGTTCGAGAGCATTCTGCTTTTGTTTCTTATGACCAACGCAAACTAAAGTATTGGTCGAATCGGCACAAACGGCTACTGAATTTTCTATCAAGTTTTTTCTACGCCCAGAGGGTCTTGACCCGGGCAGAGCATAGTGGAGTATGTTCCTGAAAAGTATACAATACCAAGAAAAATGGGATTGCATAATTGCTTGGCGATGCTTATTCCATAGTGAAGGAGTGTTTAAGTGATTCGAATATGTACAGCGGTAGGTTTTTCCCTTTTTCTCTCAGCCTTCACGATAGAGGCTGAAGAACGAATACTAAGTAAAGCCGATTTGACAGACCGTATCTTGGGTTTCTGGAACGGTCAATTACTTGGAAATTACATAGGGTTCCCTTTTGAAAATCTATATAGGGACGAAGCAATACCGATACTGATCGAACGTATATATACCGCTGATTATGATGAATCAATTCCGCTTAAAATTCATGATTCAGATCGGCGGGGCTACATACCGATCCTAGCGAGAAGTCTTGGAGGGGCCTTTAGTGATGACGACACAGATATCGAATTTGTGACACTGCACGCGGTTGAAAAGCACGGGCTTGACATTACCTATCCAGAGATAACCGCTGCTTGGAAAACCCACATCAACGATTATATATGGGTTGCTAACCGCGAAGCCCGTAATCTGATGGATCAGGGTTTCATCGCGCCGGATACGGGCCGCAAAGAAAACAATAAGCATTGGTTTCAGATTGACCCTCAATTGGTTAATGAGATCTGGAGTGCGTTTTACCCCGGTATGATTGAGCAAGCCACCAAGCGAGCATTATGGGGTGCACGCATCACTAACGACGATTGGGGCACACATCCGACTGTTGCATACGGAGCAATGATCAGTGCTGCCTTTTTCGAAGATGATATCGAGAGGTTAGTTGAGCTCGCCGCTGATGCAGTTCCGAGCCACGGCCCCTTCTCAGAGGGGTTGAGAGATGTAATCAATTGGCATAAACAACACGATGACTGGCGCGTGACTCGGAAGCTAATTCACGAAAAATATTGGGCTTATGCTGAGGGGGATTTCATCGCGCCAGTTAGCATAGTCTCTTCGTTGAATAATGGTCTGACCGGCATCATGGCTTTACTCTACGGTGAAGGTGACTATACGAGGACGGTAGGCATCGCCACTTCAGCAGGCTATGACTCCGATAATCAGGCAGCGACCCTTGGCGGTCTAATTGGTGCAATGAAAGGTATGAGAGGCCTTGATGATAACGTGATCCAGCGGATGAAGACTTTGGATTCACAATGGATATGGGAGACGCCATTCAATAACACTTATGTCAATATTTCACGAGACAAGCTTCGACTGCGTACGCCTATCACAGAAATAGCTGACCGCATTGTCGCGGTTGCTGAGCAGGCTATCAGGGAAAATGGAGGGCGCATGATCCTCAAGAATGATGAAGTTTACTACGTCGTAAACTCAGACATTTAGAGTCCACTTGAGCTGATAAGGTTGGAATAGGCCCCACAGCCTGAATGTTCAAATACCCTGGAATGGCAGCCCGCTCTGGGATTTTCTGATTACTCGTGCTGGACTGAGCCCCATAGTGGCTCCTATTTCTGTCGGCTTACGATATCTTGGGGGCTAGCCATCAAGTATTTTTTAGTCAGCCTATTTACAAATTATGAGTTTTTCGCCCGCGTCTCCAATTTCTGCGATAAAGGTCACCTCTTGATACCAAACTTTGCGATGAGACGCCTGGTATCTGAAAAACCAAACATGAGACTGCCAATATCTGTTTTGTTTTTTCTATGTTGCTCCTGTAAACGCTGCAGGAAAAATTAATGGAAGCCTGTTTTTATTCTGCAACGAGAACACTGAACCTGAGTATCTGCACTTAGTTTTGAAAATTGACGAATAGGGATGGCTCTACGACGTTATAAACAGCAAGATGCTCAGGCAAGAGAATTACGGGTCTGTTCCCTATGCCTTGCAGACATTATCGTCTGATGCCGTAAACAATCCTTTTTATATTCAGAGTTGAGTTCATAGAACTGAACAGGATTACACCCTTTTGACTGAGCAATTTTTCGCGAGAGTTCCGCCTGAATATGGGTGAAAACAAATTTTATGAGATTGATTAAGGTGTTGAAAGCAAAAACCTATCTGGGACTTGTGTCGAAATGCGAATTCCTGAGATAGTGATCATCACCGGTCACATCGAACGTGAATTCCACCAATGGGCAGTCACGCAGTGACGCCAAGTCTGGCTCATGGCTTTGCGGGTTTACCCCCTCTTCCAGATGCACCTTACAATCAGCCTGGTCGCGCTGGACGTCGGTGGAAATTTTGGATTGATAAGTATTTAAGCAAGTATGTGTAAAGGGCTACGTTTTGATCCTGTGAACTGTCTGCGCGCTCGTTGGCACAGTCGCAGG